>CAZOYH010000127.1:0-4640 GCA_964583995.1 uncultured Methanobrevibacter sp. | reverse complement strand
TGTCACCATAAAAAAAAATAATTTATTTTATATGAAAAACAATGGGAAAAAAACATCATCAGCCATAAAACACTATAAAAACCCCCAATAAATCATTCCTTTACAATTTCTATAATAATTTATAAAAAAACTAATAATTCACCCACATTTTTATTTTAAATCTAAAATATCCAAAATAGTCCTATTCAGCTTTTCAATATCAAAAGGCTTGGATATGAAAGCAAAAGACTCACACCCGCTAAACTCAGACATGCTATCAGCATCACTATTAGCAGACACAAAACAACAGGAATACCCAACTCACAGATAACCCAAGCAGCATCACTACCTTCCATATCACCCTTCAACTTAATATCCATCAAAACAACACTAGGACAACAATTCCGAGCAACACTAATCGCATCACAACCAGTATCCACAACATCCACAACAGAATAACCCAAATCCAACAAACTATACTTCAAATCCAAAGCAGTAATCGCCTCATCCTCAACAACCAAAACACCAACAACATCACTACACATAAAAAAACACACACACCATTTCCCTTTTATCATTATCCTTGAATAGTATGCTTCATTTCAACCGGGAAAACCAGCCTGTAAGCAGTACCATTCACATGCTCAATCATCTCAATCTCACCATCCAACTGACGAGTAAGATTACGAACAATCTCACAACCAAGATTACTGCCCGCACCTTTAGGATCAGGAATACCAACACCATTATCACGAATAATCAGCTCAGCCATACTATCATCAATCATTCTTATGACCTTAGTAATCTTTTTATCCGGAACACTCTTATCGGGAAAAGCATGTTTAATTGCATTCATTGTAAGCTCATCCACAATCAACAACAAAGGAGTAATAACCTCAATACTCAAACAAATATCCTCATCCACATGAGACTCCAACTCAACACCATCACGCAAACCAACAATATTCCTTAACTGATCATCCTGATCCAAAATATACTCACTCAAATTAATATTCTTAAAATCAGTCGTATTATAAGTCTTCTCATGCAACAAAGCCAAAGAAGTCAAACGGGTCTGCATATGATCAAGAATCAAACTAGGCCTATCCTTATAAGCACGCCTCTCAAGATTTAAAAAACTATTAAGCACTTGCAAATTGTTCTTCACCCTATGGTGAACCTCCTTAATCAAAAGCAACTTATGCTCATTAGCCTCAATCAACTCCCTCTGCTTCAACTTATCCTCAGTAACATCACTTAAAAAACCAATACTATGAGTAGTGCCACCGAAATCAAAACGCTCCATATAAAACTCAACAATCTTATCCTTAGGCGCCTCAGGACCACCCACACGCAAAGTCAAAGTAACATCAACCTCACTGGCCTCACCATCAGCAACACGAATAATAGCATCACGAGCCTCCTTTTCCAAAACATTACCAACAACCAAACGGGAATGAGTATACTCATCAGGACTCATCTCAATCAAATTATAAAAACCCTCACTAAACTCATAACTCCTAACATTCAAAGGCTCAACCATCAAAGCCAACTTCTTACTGTTTTTAAAACCACTCAACAGAAAATCAACAGGCTTAGTAATCTGATTATTAGAATACTGAGTAATATCATTCACCAAACCATGACGACTAATCAAATTACCATCATCATCAAAATTAGAATAAATATTAACCTCCAAATACTTCAAAACACCATCATCAGTACGAATACGAATAACCCTCTCCAAATAAGTAATATCACTGTCTAGCTCCTTTAAAATACTACCAACAATCTGCTTATCATCACGGATTACCAAATCAAAAACAATATTATAATAATCATCATACTCTTCATGCAAACGATTAATAATATTATAAATACCTGGAGACCAGCTATATTTTCCATCAACCTTAATATAACTACCAGTCTGAGAAACATACTCCATCAAATAAGACTTATCCTCACCAAACTCACCAGAACCCAGTAAATTACTCTTAGTAGTATCAATATGATCAGTCAAAATAAAAAGCCTACCAACCTCAAAAACAATCCTGGCATTAGTCAAACGAGCAACACGATCATCACTATAATAAAAAAACCTTAACTTCCGAGTCACATGACTCCTATAAACATCTAAAAGAGACTCATACAACATTTCATGAAACATCGGAGAAATCTTACTCAACAAACGACCCTCAACATCACCCAGAGTAAAATTACCCCTCTTAAGAGTAAAACTACCCAGACTTTGTAAAATAAAATCCTCACCATCACGATAAGGAAGCAAAATATGAATATCAGTATCAATATTAGCCATCAACTCCTTAACCGGAATATCCTCCACCTCAAACTCCTGAGGAACACGAACATAAAAATCACTCTCATCAGCATCATAAATACTAATCTCTTCAATACCCTCAAGCTTCCTAAACTCCTTTTCAATCCTCATAAACCATAACACATCCCATTCATAATTTTAAAAAGGAAAAAAATCTAGAAAAAAAGAGAATATTTTTTATAAAATTTTATAATAAAAAAAATCACGATTTAATAAAAAAAATGGGTAGTAAAAGGTTTAATTATTTAATTAATGTGTTTTCATTTAGTCTTAATTGAACTTTCAACCTACAGCGAAGAAAAAGACCACAATTCAATATAAATCCCTTTCCAAAAAAAATATTTTTTACATATTTCTTTTGTTTTAGGAAAAAAGAAAAACACCCTCATTTCTCCAAAATGCAGTAAAAATTCAACCTAATTTAATAGAGCCCAGGGATAATTGAAGTCAAAAAATTTTTTTATCCGAAAACTTAACATCTGAAACCTCAAAAAAAATAAGAGTTCAGATTATATTTTATTTCAAACTGGATTGAAAAAAACTATACTCCAATATTTAATCTTTTTTTTCTAAAAAACCATTCATTTTTTTATTACAAATATCAATATTCCCTTTTTTCATAATTGAAGTAATAGATGACCTCCATTTTTTCTAAAAAAATATCATTCCCAGAAAATTGAAAATAAACCAATTATAACTACTTTTAAATTACACTAAAAGGTTCTATTTTTATTCATAAAAATATATACAAATCTATCTCAATTTTTTTCAGTGAAAAAAAACTCGATTAAGGGAGTAAATAAGGAATTTATATTTTATTAAAAAAATAAACATCTTTTTCAAAATAGAAAAAATATCATCGGCCATCACCCCAAATAAATCCATAATTTTTTTACCCTTATTATCAGACCTCCGTTAAAACAAAAAAAATACAATAGTCATATTACTAGTTAAAAAAACACCCATTTGTTTTTTTCTTTTAGTAATATCACTATTACATTAAATAATTTTTTTTATAACCTCACCACATCATTTCCACTAAAAAAAATAAAATAAAAAATAGGGTTTTTAGTGTTTTACCCTATTTTTTAACTTTAATCTTCCCTTTAACTAAATCGTTAACATATTTAGCTTTTAACACGTATGTTTTACCAGCCTTAAGCTTATTAATAACACCAGATCTAATAGTGTAAGATGCAACACCTTTACTATTGGTTTTAACACTGTAGGTTTTACCGTTAAAGGTAAGTTTAACAACTTTACCTTTAATCGCTTTACCATTACTATACTTAAGTGTAGCTTTCAAGGTATATGATTTAGCAGACTTCTTAATAGTACCAGAAGTTACTTTCATTACTTGTTTTACAGTGAAAACAGTTTGAGGAGCTTTATATCCCATGTATTCACCTCTAACAGCATACATACCAGGAGCCAAACCTATGGTTCTTACAACATGACCAGTAGCATTAGTTACCAAGTCATATGCAAAACCAGCAAAGACAACTTTAACAGTTACACCAGCACCAACAGGATTACCGTCATCCCCAATTGCCTGTACAATGTAAGGAGGATTACATAAGTAATCAGCTGTAAGATCACCGGAAACAACAATAAGTCTAGGTACAATAGTAGTGACAAATGAAGCATTCTCACCAGTGACAGTATTAACCACAACAACATCATAAGCTGTAGCAGAATCGTTTACAAGAGGTAAAGTTGCTTTAAAGTAAGCTACACCAGACTCATCAGTAGTTGCATTATAAGTTACACCGTCAACAATAAAGCTGACACCAGCATTAACTAAAGGATTACCCAATTCATCAGTAAATGTTGCTATAAAGTCATAAGGTGAATTGTAACCACGTGTAATGTCTGCTGCAACAATAGTTGATTTAACAAAGATTGTAAATGTAGCATCAGCTTTAGAATCATCACGTACACTATCACCACTATAAACCGCATCAACAGTGTAAATTCCTGCTTTCAAATCAGAAACAGTAAATACAGCTTTACCGTCAACCACACTTTCAGTTGCTTTGTAATTACCAACAGTAATGGATACATTACCATCAAATGCAGAACTACCAGCACCAGCAACATTAACTGTAACTGTAACAGGTTGACCTTCAATAGCATCAGCAACAACAATAACAATAGATGATTCATATGAAACTATAGTATCATCCTCTTTATCATTTACAGTGTTATTGGAAGAGGTAACATTATCAACAGCAACGTCTTCAACGCCCGGATTAACTGCAATAGCAGCACCAGAGTCAGTTGCATTATTACCAGTAAACTCAGAATCACTTACACTGGTACC
>CAZOYH010000126.1:0-4644 GCA_964583995.1 uncultured Methanobrevibacter sp. | reverse complement strand
AAATCAATCAGTTCAAGTAAACCGGCTTTTTCAAGATAATGAGAACATTCTGTTATGATATATTCATGTAACATTCTGAAATAGTCAAAGAGATCATTTATTTTGTATTTGGTTTGAAGTTCAACGTAATAGGGTTTGTTATTTTTCAGAATAGCTACATTGTCATTTACAGTACGGTTCCAGTCAATCTCACCGTTTCCGTTGGTTTGGAAAATATTTTGAATGTTGGTGTAAACCCCGTTTTCAAAATAGTCCTCCATAAAAAAGAGCATCATTGATAAACGATTATATGAAATGTCTTCAAGCACATCGTTTTCATAGGAAAAATCATCTTTGGATTTGTTGTATTTTTTAATTACTCGAATTACTTGTTTAAAATCACCTTTGATGTTGGCTTTAGACGTGATGTATTTCGGATAGACATTTATGATGAGATCTTCAATTATGATTACTCCAACATAGTCAAACTGATAGACACCGTCACTAAATTTGACAATGTCAAACTTTAAAAGCTTATCCAATACATTTTCGTCATTTTGAAGGATTTCAAGGATACTTCCTCTTGAGTAATATTCAAGTTCCCTGATATAAACGTTTTTCACTATTCATCATCACCTTCAGTGATAAAATTCTCTCGTATTGAATCTGTAAATATATCTATTCCGTTTTTGTCAAACTCCTCACAGATTTCAGAGTATGTTAGGTTTCTTTGTTTGCCTACACCTGAAAAGAGTTCGTTTCTTTTTGACCTTGCTGCATCTTCAAACAGATACATGATAATTTTGTTTTTGAATATATCCTTAAAGACTTCAGTTGGTATTTCTTTGTTGTGATATTCATTAAATGCAAAGAACGGTCCGATAAGTTTATCCTCATTGATTTTGTATGATAATAATTCATCGTTTATTGCTTTTCTAAGGTCGTTCCAAGAGATGCTTTTCTCATTAATTACTGAATAAGTATCTTCAATTAAATCTTCATTATGATTGATGCTGAAATATTTGAAATCCCATCTTCTTTTAAATGCAGTATCCATCGGGAAAACACCCTGATCTGCTGAGTTCATTGTCGCCCAAATGAATAAATTTTGCGGTAAAATAATCTTATCAGTGTTAAGATAGGTTTTCATATCTTCTGTAGCATCAATCGGATAGACTGACACATTATTCTCCCTATCCAAAATCTGGAAAACATCACCAAAAACTGCTGCAACATTAGCACGGTTAATCTCCTCAATTATTAAAATAAATGGCTGTGACGGATTGTCCAGTGCCTTTTTAAGGATTCTCATGAATGGTCCTGGAACATACTTGTATGTAATGTCACTTCCTTCAGGAACAGGTTTGTATGTTCCAACAAAATTTGCATAGGAATAATCCGGATGGAAAGTAACCCTTTCATAGTTATCCTCATAGCTTTTCAATAGACTATCCTTATCCCTGTTGAGATTGTATGATTTTCCGGTTCCGGGAGCTCCAAAGTATATCACGTTTCTCTTTTCACTCCATTCACGTGGTTTTTCTTCACAGTCTTCTAACTCAACAAGTTCCCCTTCACTAATCGAATCCCATATGCTTCTTGATTTGAAAAACAGTCTTGCAACATGTTCATCAAACAATGAATACAACTTTATATTGGCCTTATCTGCCAGTTGTCTGAACTGTCCGTCATTAGCATAATAACCATCCAACGGGTTGATGCGGAATTTTAAAAGGAAATCCTTTTTCATAGCATCGCCATGAATTTCCTGAAACTTATCTGGAAATATTAATACATAATACTTGTGAATCCAGCTGCTTGTGGGCTTTACAATACACTCCTTAAAAATATTGTTCAAATCAATTTCAAGCTGAATATAATCACTGATGGAGTTTAAATCAGCCTTTTCAATATGCTTTGCACCATTTACAATCGCATCCCTGATTTTTGTACCTATTTCAACAGCTTCACTTACACTTAAAGTCTTCTGCTTTTGAGAAGAACCCGTTGTCCATTTATGATTCTTATTTGCCTTAAACAGAGAGTATTTAAATGCGGAACCGCCACCAATTCCACCCCTCATGAATTCAGATGAAAACTCAAGGTTGTAACATAATGTGGTCTTGTCACTGTCATGCAGAAAGATTTTATTGATTATATCCTCGCCTTCAAGACCTTCAAGAATTTCCGGTGAAAACTGCTCTTTGAATCTGATGAAAACTTCCTCAACATCATTTTGTTTAAATTCACCCAAATCGTTTTCATCAAGATAATTTCTAATTACACATGCAGATTTTTTAATTGATTTTGTATTGTTATTGCAGATTTTTAAAATTTCATCTTTAGCATCATCTTTAATATTATACACAGTAACATTTGCTCCAAGGGCATTTTGAGTTGGTTTTTTTAGCGAATCCCTCTGGATTTGACCTAACCATTCAACATCCCTAACATCAAAATAATTGTCATTGGCAGAATCTATTTGAGTAATAGCACGTGATCTGTAATAATCAGAAGTTATTCTACCAATGAAATATGTTCTAGTCTGACTGTTGGCTGTAACGACATAATCACCAACACTAATATATCTTAAAAAACGAATAACCTGATTAAGTGAACGAGTATTTTTATATTTATTTTTGAAAAGCTGAGATATTTCATCATCAGACTTGTCAGACAAATCACCCAAATTCCAGCCAATAGCTACAATGCTGTTTTGTATAAACTCATCAATCAAAAATGAATTTGCACCTGCTCTAACCATCCACATCTTTGTCAATTTACTCACCAACTGTGTTAATCTTGTTTAAATATCTGTAAAAACTATGTTAAAACAATTATGTTTTAGTCATAAAAACGATAATAATTTATTTGTTGAAAACTAATATAAGTGTGATTAACATGGAACTATCAGATGAACTATTAACACAAATAAGTTACGTAAAAATATCAAAATACCGAACAAAAGTTATGAAAACATTAGAAGGTGATGTAAAAATTCCATCCCAAATAGCTAGAGATTCAGATATACTTCAAAATCATATTTCATCAACCTTACAGCAGTTAAGGGAGCATGAACTGGTTGAATGCATTAATCCTGAAGTTAGAAAAGGCAGACTTTACCGTTTGACTGATGTTGGTGAGGATGTGGTTAAGAATTTAGAATAGTTTATGTCACTTATAGAAACCACACTCATAAATTAAATCTCTATATTTCTTTACATGTAAAAGAAAATAAAAGCAAAATATTACTTTTGCTTATGAAAATAGTTTTTTTAAGAGCATATAGATTCAAAGTCAATGATTTCTTGGATTTGTCTAATTTTTCTTAATCATAAAAATCAGAGTCTGCATATCCCAGTTCATCAGTCTCATCAAAGTTCAAATCATCATCGTAGACTTCCCAGTCCTGAGAGTCATATAGGTCTGAACCGCACTCCTCACAGGTTACCCTTTCATGGCTGTTTAAGTGTCCTCAAACATCACATGTAATCATAACATCACCTTATCCGCAATTTCTCCTACCCAACCGTAGTTTACATCCGGTGAGCAGCTGCAGTATTCGCATTCGTCAAAATAATTTCCAAACAAGATTTTATTTCTAATATGGGTAATTGAATAATTTTTTCTAAATCTGAATCCAAATTTAAAATAGAAATATCATAATCATCAGAATATTATCTAAAATTCGTTATTCTAATTTATTTGATGATTCGATGAACACTTCTGAAATATTTTTAATTGTAATTTTATCATTATCCCTCTTTTATCAAATGCTAAATATCTATTAAAATGTTCAATTAAATTATCTAAATAATCAATATCTTCAATAAAATTTATTACAGCAAATGCTCGTTTAATGCAGTCTTCCATTATTCGAGTCCCATTAATCACATTCAACTACATATATTCCCATTTAGATAGATTTGCTTCCATAAGAATCATTAAAACCCAAATTATTAAAAAATTCCATTAACAACCGTCTGATTGACAATATCCTGAATCATCACCATTAATTTTTTTTCGTAATTCCTTTATAAATTTCTCATTTAATTCCATGCACTCACAGATTTAAGGTTTCAATTTATCTAATTTACCACCAATAACAAAAATAAATCTTTTCAATATCATTATAAAATTTATAAATATGATTAAAAGAAGATATATAGCAATGAAAGAGAATAAACCTAATTTAAAGCTAAAAAATTGAATATTTAAATATTTAAACCATATAAATAATAACAAAATCAAAGAAATCAAAATTCCAAAAGAAATATTAGATTTTAATTGCTTTAATGTTTCATAATGCCTATTTGAATATAAATCGTCTTTATTTAAACTAAGTATGCCAATTAAAAAACTAAATAATATTGGAATAAAAATAGATAATGAAATAGATATTGAATTAATAGAATTTTCATTTAACCGACCATTTAAAACAAAAATAAAAAATAAAGATAATAAAAATGGAAAAATAATAAAAGTAAAAAAATCTTTGATAGAAAATTCATTTGTATTAAAATTAATTAAAGTATCAAAATGATCTTTAAACACCCCAAAAATATCAATTTTTGATGAAAATACTTTGAAAAAATATTTATGAAAACTAACCAATGTCGTCAACTTGAACTAAACTCTTTTTCTTCATTTCAACATGGTGTTGAT
>CAZOYH010000125.1:0-4650 GCA_964583995.1 uncultured Methanobrevibacter sp. | reverse complement strand
CATACTACTGAAATGGGTGTTGGAAGGATACAAAAGAATTTAAAAATTAGTGATGAACCTGTTGGATACTGTATCTCAAAACTTAAACAGGACAATGCAAGAGTTGTAAAGGAAGGTAAAAACTATTATGTTGAAGTTGACGGTTGTAGGATAACCATCAATTCAAGCAGCTTCACCATCATCACAGCCCACAAAATTAAGAGTTAATCAGAAAACATAAGAATCCTTAAGCTTGAATAGAGATTATTTTGATGATTATTTTTAATCTTTTTTGAAATAACCTTACCCTCTTTGATAATGCATAATTATGAGGCCGATAACGCATCAGCAATCCATTTTGCAAGGAGATTTTTTAAAGCTTTGTTGAACTGGGGCAAATAATCATTTGGCATTTTCTTTTTGATTGTATCTTCATGAATATTCTTTTTAACAGCGATATTGTTTTTCCCACATTCCAACAATATTCTTTCTTCAACAGGAGTTAAATTTTCAATAACCTCATCAAGATAATCATTTTTAGAATTCATAATTTCCAAGTAGGGGATTAATTAATTAGTCCCCTGTGAATTTCTTTTGATAATTTTCAATCTCATTTAGAAGTAATTCTGCAATATTTTTTGCCACTTGCGGGTGCATGACCACTTCCGCCTTACCTGTCCTGATTATTTTGACATTATCATTTAATATTTCACCAGTTCTTTCTATTTCTTGATTATACAACAATAATCTAATATTGAATGGAGTTGAAGTAACAGCACCCCCCACAACATTGATTTCATCCATATTTTCAGGAATTAACAGATTTATATTATTTTTTTCCATGATTTCCACCTACATAATAAATGTGATTAAAGGAATATTTTTTAATGCATTGTTGATTTTTTGGGAATTGACTGTCAATAAATCATTATTTTCATTAGATAATGTTGACAAAGCCAAATACTCCTCATTTTTAATATTATTTTTAAGTTCCAATTCATATTCTTCCATTTTTCTTAGGTATTCACCAGATTCTATTAATGCCAATGCAATGACTCGTTTATCTTTTGAATTTAATTTAAATTTTTTAGACCCCTCATTATCAATGATTACAATTCCAATTTTTCTCAATTCTTCCATATGAATATAAACACTCTTTTTGGATACATCAGACATTCTAGCAATTTCATCAACTGTCAAGAAAAAATCCCAATTGGAAATCAATTCTTCAAGAATTTTTATTCTTGCATTATCACCAAACAATTCTCTAAGTAACATCAAATCACATCCTAGAGAATATTATGATTTTAATAATTTAAATATTTTTACTTTTTTTACATTAATGTAAAATTTTACATCATATTATATAATGCCCTATAACATATATTTAATGATATAAATATCAAATATAGTATATTATTGTTAAATACAAGGATATTTAAATTTAACTTTTATATTAAAATAATTTAACCAGGCAAAATCAATTTTGTATTACATATATAGAATTAAATAAATGAGAAAAAAAGTAAAAATATTGGCAAACTGACAATAATCTCACTGAAAAATTGAAAAACAAAACAGATTAGAAAACATTCTCAAGAAGGAAATCAGCAAATACATTACCATATTGAGTGTAACCGAATTTTGATAAATGTAAATTATCTACAGTACTATATGGGAAATTCTCATCATCAATAACCCCATAATCCCTTATATCAAAACTTGATAATGTCAAATACTCGCTGCTTTGCCATTTATTATATATGTTATCCAATGCTTTTTGATAAGCAGAAAACAAAAGACCAATTTTATTTGAAGCTAAATCCCTTACAACTACCTCTTTGAAGTCATAAAGATGGAAACCACAATGTAAATCAACGAAAACAACTTTAATCGGATTTTCACCACGATTGACACGGTTCTCGCTTGCTTTTTCAATCTTTGACATTATATGATTTAATGCTCCATAAAAAGTGGAAACATCACTGCTGTTTATTGAACCTAATTGAACGTTTCTTTTAAAGTCATTTGCTCCTGCTGCTAAAACAACAACATCATAATAATCAATAGTGGTGTTTGAGATGCCTTCACTATTTACTCCTGCACCACGACTATTCCAGTTTGTCGGAAGATTGCCATTGTAAATTTTGTCTACAACATCAGTTGCAATGGAATACCTGTAACTGGAGTCACTTGCATCAACCTTCTGATTCAGTTTTGCGAAAGTTGCAGCTGAAATTGAAGGATTATAAAAAACACTTCCGGTCAGTTGTGAGACCCTGTAAGGTATGGAAAATATATCTCTTGTCGCATAAGTATTGTATGGTGATCCATAAAAGATACTGTCTCCAAAATACAACACTTTATAAGCACTGCCATTTACAGAGTTTGTAAGGCTGAAACCTTCATCAAAAAGACTGAAGGCTAAATTGCCGTTTTTATTGGCGTATGCAACTACACTATAATAAGCATCATTGTCCACACTATCCAATACTACAGACTGCAGAGTACTTGTTGTTGCATTAACCTGACTTATTGGTATCCATTCATCAGTTGAATTTTCTTTTTTGACAATGAGATAACCTTGAGCATTTGCAACCTTACCCCATGTTAGACGGTTGTTTTGAAGAGAAACAATGTTTGGAGCTTCAAGATGGAAATCCCCGTCTAAAAGATATAAACTGTAACTTATCTTATCCGTGCCATCAACATTTTTAACATTACATGCCCTAACAGTGTAGGATAAAGTATTTCCGCTTGGATCTATGAAAGTTTCGCGATAAAGCAAACTTGATAATTCTGTTGGTGAATTATAATAATAATCTTCATAACTCGCCTTAGAAGCGCCAACAGAGGCAATTGATTGGAATTTACTGTCATTACCTATTTTCCTATATATTTGATATTTTGTTGCACCATCAACCTTATCCCAATGAACAATTGCTTTCATATTCTGGAAATCAACAGTGACATTAGGACAAGCTATCAGTTTCAAGCCTTCCCTATCATAAGCCCCAAATATCTTTTCACTGCCTTTCTGTATAATCTCCCTAACAGAATAAGTGAATAATTCATCACCATCAACATTCTCCTTAAAAGACATCAATTCTGAAGTGGCCTTGACTGTAGAAACAATCTTATAATTATCATCTGTCTTTTTTAAGATTTGATATGAAGTACCTTTCTTTGAAATCCAAAACAGTGTTACAACATAGTCTCCAGAAGTTGTTTGAGAAAATACCAGTTTGGACAACTTTGTTGGCTCTGTTTGGCTAGAAGTCACAGTTTTACTTACAATAATCTTTGAAGATTTGCTGATTTCATAATTGCTATTGGCAGATGTTATTGACACCTTATGAGTACCAACAGATAGTTTGTTGGTATTCAACTTGGCAACACCGTTTGAATTTGTTTTAACTGTGTAAGTTGCATATTTGCTGCCTGTGTAAACCTTAACTTTCATTGAAATACTTTTGACGGGATCATTATATCCGTCCTTAAGTGTAATGTAGAAATAATCATTATTTTGGTATTTTACCGTTTTGGCATCTGCATATGCTGTAAGTTTCTTGACTTCACTTGGAACATAATATCTTATATGCACTTTAGAACTTTTGCTGACAGTATACTTTGCATCATTTGACTTGATGACAAGTTTATGATTGCCCAATGACAGCTTTTTGGTTGGAAGCTTGGCAACTCCTTTTGAATTTGTTTTAACTGTGTAAGTCACATATTTCTTGCCAGTATATACTTTGACTTTTAAAGCAACATTTTTTACAAGGTTACCATGACTGTCTTCCACTTTAATATTGAAATAAACGTTTTTTGAATATTTTAAAGTTTTTTCAGGAGCATAAACTTTTGTGGTGGATTTGACAATATTCAGTGAAACTGATTTTTTGAACTCCCCATCAACGTAAATTTCAATTTTATGAGTACCAAAAGACAAATTAGGCAATTTAAATGAAGCTGCACCATCACTGCCTATAGTTCCAGTATAATATTTAAAATTAGTTCCAGAATATACCTTTAATCCAATAATGGAATCATATCTTGGTTGATTGTATCTTGTCCCATCATATTCTAAAATATCATATGCCTTAACCTGATAGGAAATATCTCCGGAAGTATATTGCTCACTTGAAGAAGAAGAACCTCCAACATAAGTCGCCACCAGTTTAGGATTATATGAACTGTTGGAATCCTCATAGACCAAATAATTACTTTCAGGTGATTGTAAACCACCATCATCAGACAACTGTGTTGAGTTGTCGTCTGCAGCATGAATACTTCCAATTAATAAAAATAAAATCAAAATTGTAGAAAAAATTATTATACTTTTTTTAAACATATCAACCAATATATTATAATTATTTACTTTTGATTAATATATTTATTGAAAAATTGAATTTTGATTCTGAATAACTAATATATAAGACCAATTCATATTATTAATTCTGCCTCTATTTCAGGAATATTAGAAAAATTACTGGTTATTGAATGAATAGGATATTCATTTTCAATGTTTTTAATCAGCAAACCAAAAATAGCATTTATAGCAATGGAATTGGCATCAACTGAAATATTCATCTTCAAAAATAAGATGTTATTTAAACTTTCAGGAGGAACATTCAATCTTTTAGAAGCATCATGCATTTCCAAAGCTGT
>CAZOYH010000124.1:0-4698 GCA_964583995.1 uncultured Methanobrevibacter sp. | reverse complement strand
TATTGGTAAAATTACAATTAGCGATAGTGTTGTAATCACCATCATAAACATAGATTGCACCACCATAAGATGATTCAACTTTAGAGTCCTCAAAAATACAGTTAATTATTGAATTTTCATCACCATCAACATAAATTACACCAGCATTCTTTTTGCTTGAAGAATTTCTAAACTCAGAATTACTTACAGTATTGTTTGAACCCCACAAATATATTACACCAGCATCGTTTAAACTGTAACAATTAGTGAAAACACAATTATCAATAATTGCATCAGATCCATATGCAAAAATTGCACCAGTATCCTCACGAGAATAACAATTTTCAAATTCACAATTAGCAATAGTTAGATTTGACAAATCGGTTCCATCCCAGTAGATTGCACCACCTTCCTCTGAAGATCCACAATCAATAAATTTACAATCAATTATGCTAACATTAGATTTCCATATTTTAAATGAACCATAATCCGCCCATCCATTTATGAAAGTTATATTTTTCAGAGTAACATCCTCAGAGGTTATGAAAAATATCCTAGCACTACTATTTGCATCAATAGTATGACCCTGACCGTCGATTGTTATTGGTTTTGAAATATCAATACCATCTTTTAAATCTCCGTCAGCATCACCATAAACATAATTTTTATCTAATTTAAGTTCACCAGTACTTGAATTCTTTATTTCCTCATTTAAGTTTGTAAAACTGCCATTTAGATTATCAGTTAAAATAGCGCCAGTGTTTGCATCTGCTGAAATAGAGTCTTCAGCAGAATCTAAATCTTGAGTTATTGTACTATCAACATCACTTGCAGAAACACCTGCAATGAAAAATATCAATGAAAACAGTATTAATAAACCAAATATCTTTTTAGCCTTCATAATATCTCACCATTTATACAAAAAATAATTAAAATTTAATTATATTAGTTGTTTGAATGTTTATCAAAGAATATATATACATCGGTTTTGTTTTTGAAAAAATTTCTAAAAAAAATTCAAAAATATAAATATTGTCTGAACTAAATATATCCCCAACAAGGAGGAATTCCATGAACAAAAAAATCTTAACAATATTACTGATATTAGTAGCTTTAAGCACAATTGCAATCGTTAGTGCACAAGACACCCAAACTATCAGCGGTGTGGAATTTAACGTTCCTGATGGGTACACCTACGATGCCGAAGCCGGAAATACTTTTTTAGACAGCTTAGAGAATAGAAAAGTAGATGACGTGGGCGTATTTACAAATGATGCTGGAGAAGTAGGAGGCACAATATTCATTATGATCTATAATGAAGATCCCGGAGCTTCAGATTTCCCTACTGACTATAAATTTGAAAACAAAACAATTAATGGTAAAAACGGTACTTTCATGAGTGCTCCTAGCAGAGGAAATATTGGTTTCCAATATACTGATGGGGACAAATACATTTTCATACAGGCTTTGGATGAAGATGTCCTCAAAGAAGTGATTATCGAATGAATTTGATGAAGCATTAGTTATTTAATGCTTTATCTCTATTTTTAAAGTCATATTACAGTGGATATTAACTATTTTGGTTATTTTTCTAAAAACCCTCACCGCTTATTAATTATAATATTATAACATTCTTGAAAGAAGATTATTCCATGAAATCAAATATCCTATGAAACAAAAAACCTAAAAGTTAAATAATTTCAATTAAAAACTATTATTAAAGGTGATATTATGCCAGAAACAGATTATTTAAAAATACCTCAAAACAGAGTTGGGGCATTAATAGGAAGCAATGGAGGAGTTAAAAAGTCCATTGAAAAAGCTACTGGAACCATCCTAGACATAGACAGTGATGATGGTACAGTTTATATCACACCAAGTGAAGATATGGAAGACCCATTAGGGGTTTGGAATGCAAATCATATTGTTAAAGCAATAGCAAGAGGATTTAACCCCGAAGTTGCACTTAAATTAGTCAGTGATGATATTTATCTAGAAGTTATCAGTTTACCATTATACATTGGAAAATCCAAAAAGGCACTTGCAAGACATAAAGGAAGGATTATTGGAAAAGACGGTAAAACACGTGAGATAATCATGGAAATGGCTGAAGTGCACATGGCAGTTTATGGAAAAACCGTTTCCCTAATTGGTGAAATGGACAACATTATGATTGCCAAGGAAGCCATTGAAATGATATTGAACGGATCCAGACATAAATCCGTTTACGGCTTTTTGGAACATAAAAAAGAAGACTTAAAAAGAAAAGAATTTAATGAACTGGTCGGAATCGAAGAAGATAAAATCGAATTTAAGGATGGAATCGACTTTGATGAAAAAGATTATTAGGAGTTTTTGCTCCTAAACTTTTTTTATTTGTATAGATAGCACATTTTATCAGGAATTACTACAATTCCGATTTCTGCAAAAAGTTCTTTTAGTTTATGTTTTCCAGTTACAATATTAGGGTTGTTTGCACGTTCTTTCGCCCTCTTTCTATTCTCAGGAGATAGTAATTCCACTATATTATAACCACAATCTCTTGAAACAATCACCTGTTCACAACCATAATCATATTTACCCATTTAAATTTCTCCTAATCAATTTAATATTATCAAATTCCTTATTAAAATATATTAACAATAAATCACCATAAATTTTGTTAACATTATCCCAGACTTCATACCCGTTTTCAAATTGAATATTCGAATCATTAAAAATAATTTCCAAATAACCCCCGGTTTTTTCACGAATTTTATTTATTGTTTCTTCATCAAAAATAATATCTTTTGATTCTAAAATCCACAATTCTCTTTCTGATAAAATTAATTCATATTCTTCAAAATCTAAACTTAACATTTGAAAATTTTTACTGGAAGGCGGAGAACAATAATGTTTAGGATGATTATGAAGAGAAGCAATATGCATTCCTTCCAAAAAGTCAGGATATATTTCTCCAGTTACTTCGTTTGGAATATTTTCATCCGCAAAATTACAAGAAACAATATTTCCAGTTTGAATATCAAAATATATCATGCATTCAACATCGAGATTTACAGTTTTCCTTCTGAACATATCAACAGTTTTAACAGCATTCGAAGAAAATTCAGATGGCAAATCTTCTTTTGTTATAGCGGAAATTGACCAATCAATAGGAAGATGCCTGTATCGTTCAAATTCCCTATCTTTTAGTTTAACACTAACTGGAATTAAAAATCCTCCAGTATTATCTGACATGCATTCCTTCCAGGATTTTACAAGTTCACCTAAATGAAAATAATTAATTAACTTATTTAATGAAATATTAGATAACATACTAAGTTAATCTATAATTCAAAATATATAATCTTAACTTGCAAATTAAAGCAATTTTATAAGGTAAAATCAATATTTCAAGTTCATACAACTTTTTCTTTATTTTGAAAAATAAGAACATTAAACATCAAAAATGAGCAAAAAAAGAAATTTTACAACCACACATACATTTTAATGAAAGATTCATATTAAAATTATTACTAACATTGCAAACTATTATATACTGTAACCAACATATATAGATAACATAGTGTAAATACTATAGTTTCTATATATTTTTAAATTATTATTTTACCATATTTTTAAACTGTGTAGGTAGGGTGCCGTAAAAATATTACTTTACAAATGCTCTCTCACTTCATTTAAATATAGTCAATATAATAAATTTAACCATATGATTTATAGGAGGAAAAAACTTGGCACAACAAGCAAATGAACTCTTTGAAAATTTCGACCAATTAACCCCATCTGAATTTTTCCGTAAAAATAAACAGATGTTAGGTTTTACCGGTAAAATTCGTTCATTAACTATTGTTTTCCACGAATTGATTACAAACAGTTTTGATGCAGCCGAAGAAGCTGGAATTTTACCAGAAATCGATATTGAATTAAAGAGAATTGATAAAGAACATTATATTTTAAGACATAAGGATAATGGACCTGGAATTCCTGAAGATTATGTAATGCAAGTATACTGTCAGATGTTTGCAGGATCAAAATTCAGAAACATCCAATCAAGAGGACAACAAGGTTTAGGTTGTAGTGGTTGTGTACTTTTATCACAAATGACAACCGGTCAACCAGCTCGTGTAATTTCATGTTACAAAGAAGGAGATGAAATTAAAGGAGTGAAAATGAAGTTCAAAATGGATGTTAAGAAAAATCAGGGTTTACTAATGGAAAGGGAAGACTATCCTGCAGAAAGCACTGGAGTATGTATTGAACTGCAATTTAAAGAGGTTTCCTACTCCCTTGCAGAACAAGGTGCTTTCGAATACATTAGAAGAACCATGATTGGAAATCCTCATGCGAAAATTACTTTCAGAGACCCATCAGGACACAAATACATCTTTAAAAGAGCTGCTGAAATCACACCAGTACTTCCAAAAGAAGTATTGCCTCACCCAAAAGGTGTAAGTGCAGATGATATTCATTTCATGGCAAAACACAGTGACAAAAGAAGATACAAAAGCATGTTAACTTCATCACTTTCAAGAATGTCCAACAAAAGAGTTGACGAAATTGCTGAAATGACAGGAATTGACATGAACAAACGTCCGAAAGCTATGACTTTTGAAGAAGCAGAAGCAATTGTACAATGCTTTAAGAAAATGAAATTCATGGCTCCTCCAACAGACGGACTTATACCAATCGGATCCGAACAAATCGAAAAAGGTATGAAAC
>CAZOYH010000123.1:0-4783 GCA_964583995.1 uncultured Methanobrevibacter sp. | reverse complement strand
ATTAATGTTAGGCAAAATCAGTGAAATTTTTCCTGCTAATCTACATTATTCAGTAACAAAAATAAATAAAAGAAGTTAACTTCATTTAAATTAAAGAAATAAAAAATAAAAATGATGGTTGATGGTAAAAGTTTAAATTTAATTTATCATCCTTTTCAGATGCTTGCACTTAAATTAGCTTGGCCTATCTGTATTGAATTTGTCACTTGAACGGACTCCAACAAGTGATGCAAACACTGCCAAGATACATGCTGCAGTACATATTCCACATATTATCTGTGATGCACTAACGATCATGCCTGCATATTGGGTTGCAAGAGGCAATGTGCCCATTATCCATGCAAATACTAATGTGGAAAGGCCTAAACTCATTGTCTGGCCGATTGTTCTCATGGTTGCCTGTGATGCAGATGCAGTTGGAGCATCTTTTGGCGGAACTGAACTCATGATTGCGTTCATGTTCGGACTTGAGAAAAGTCCCATACCTACACCCTGCAAAATCATAGCTATTACAACAACATATAATGGAGTATCGCCAGTAAGGAATGTTAAAATAGCCAGTGCAACAGCTGCTATGCCTATCCCTAAAGCTGCAAGTTTTTGCGGATGAATTTTATCTGAAAGTTTTCCTGAATTTGGAGCCATTACAGCCATGATGATTGGTGTAATAATCAAAATCATACCGGACATCTGTGCATCCCATCCTCTGACGTACTGGAAATGATAGTTGAGGATTGTTGTCACGACCATTACTGCAATATAACTGCACAGTGCAGCGATATTTGATGAGGTGAACTTCTTGTTTTTGAATAGGTTCATGTTAAAGACAGGTGAAGTCTGTCTTAGCTCATAGACACCAAATATTACTAGCATTACCAATCCTAATGCTGTTAGAATTAAACCTGTTGAAGTTGTTAGGGTTGTAAATCCATAGACAAATGCCAATATCCCAATGGCATAAATGATTGAACCTACCTTATCGATTTTGTCATTTTCATATGTTTTCCATTCGTGAGGTATCTTTACAATCATCAGTATGATACATAAAAGCAAGAATGGAATTACAAAGTAAAACATTGATCTCCAACCGAGATTGTGAACTAAAAATCCGCAGATTACCGGTGAAAGAGATGTTGCAAGATAAACCCCAGTCACTGTAAAACCTAATGCTTTTCCTCTGTTTTGAGGTTTTACTGCCTGAACCACCATGGCCATTGCAGATACGTTTAAAAATGCCATTCCGGCACCCTGCAATACTCTAAAAACTAAAAAGATTTCTGTTGAAAATGCAAGACATGCGCCGATTGACCCTATTAAAAATACTAAAACCCCTGCAAGCAGTGACTTTTTAACTCCGAATTTTCCTGAAATCTGCCCGGCTGGAACTGTACAGACAGCTACAACAAGAAACAGAATTGTTGGAACCCAGTTTTGAATTACGTTGTTCATTGCAAAGTCCTGTGCAATTGCAGGAACTCCAATGATTATACCATTTGATAAGAACACCGCAAAAAAGGATGTTATAAATGATACTAATATCACACTTGTTTCTAAATCTAATTTCATATTATCCCTCTTTTAACTATCTTTGTGTATTGAATGAATCTTTAGAGCGAATTCCCACTAATGAAGCGAAAATCGCAACTATACAAATTATTGTACATATTATGCAAATTAATTGTGAACTTTGAACTATCATATCTGCATATGCAGATGAAAGCTTTAAACTACCCATAATCCAGGCAAATATGAGTGTTAGAAGACCTAAACTCATGGTCTGACCGATTGTCCTCATTGCAGATTGGGCTGCAGAAGCATTTGGAGTTTCGTTTGGAGGAACCGAACTCATAATTGCATTTGTATTTGGGGTTGTAAACAGCCCCATTCCTATTCCCTGCAGAATCATCGCTATAACAATAAGGTATAATGGTGTATTTGCATCCAAAAATATCATTATTATGAGTGTTACTGTTGCAATACCCATTCCAATTGCAGCCAATTTTTGAGGATGTATCCTGTCGGACAGTTTTCCGGAGTTAGGAGATATGATTGCCATCAATATAGGTGTTATGATTAGCATAAGACCGGACATCTGTGCATTCCATCCCCTGACGTATTGGAAATGGTAGTTTAGGATTGTTGTTATAGATGCAATAGCAAGATAGCTGCATAAAGCGGCAATATTTGATGAAGTAAATTTCATATTCCTAAACAGATTCATGTTGAATGCCGGACTTTTTGCGTTTAGTTCATAATATCCGAATACAATTAGTAAAATCAGTCCTATTACAGTACAGATTACACCTATGGTATTCATAAGGTTTGTAAAACCATAGATAAATAACAGAATGCCGACACCATATAGAAGATATCCCACTGCATCAATTTTGCTTTCCTCATATGTTTTCCACTCTCCAGGTATTTTTAATATCATCAATGCCAGACACAGAACTAAAAATGGAAGTACAAAGTAAAACATTGACCTCCAGCCTAAATTATAAACCAGAAATCCGCATAGTACTGGAGACAGTGATCCTGCAAGATAAATTCCTGTCACTGTAAAACCTAATGCTTTTCCTCTGTTTTGGGGTTTTACTGCTTGAACTACCATTGCCATTGCAGATACGTTTAAAAATGCAATTCCTATTCCCTGCATCAATCTGAAAAGTAAAAATGTTTCTGTTGAAAAGGAAAGGCAGGCTCCAATAGATGCAATTATAAAAATTACAACACCGGCTATAAGGGACTTCTTAACGCCGTATTTTCCTGATAGCTGCCCTGCCGGAAGAGTAAACACAGCCACGACTAGCATTGCAATTGTCGGAATCCAGTTTTGGATTACATTGTTCATTTGAAATTCGCTTGCTATTGACGGAACTCCCAATATGATTCCCGCTGATAAAAACACCGCAAAAAACGAAGTTATAAATGATACGAACACGACATATGTTTCTGTATTTAATTTCATATTTTCACTCTATAAGTTCCATTCCTCTAATTGCAATTTCTTTAAGTCTTTTTCTTAATTTTTCATCACTTTCATCTATTCCGACTTCCTTTTCCCAGTCAAGTGAAATCTGTCTGATTTCTGGGACAATTTCACTTCCCTTTTCAGTTGTATTCAACATGTATTTACGTCTGTTTTCGGGATTGGTCTCTCGTTTGATTAATTCATCATCCTCAAGCTTTTTTAGTACTTTAGCAATGTTTCCCTTGCTTTGACCGAACATGTTTACCAGATCTTCCTGTGAACAGCCGGGATTGTCGTAAATGAACATGATATAACGTACATCATGGCCCAGATTCATCGCATTAATCTTAGATTTCATGTATTTCTGCTGGTTTAATGATATGTTGTGAATCCATGCTATGAATGGTGAGTTATCAATTATTCCCTGATGGCTTTCATTTGTAATAATATCACCTGATTTTTAATATGTCTTTAAAATGATATAAATGTTTCTTTTGAAACAGTTAAAAATGAAACTATGGTGATGGGAATATATTACAATTACAAGAGTCAAAAACATTACTATGAAAACAAACCCGAAAATACTTCTCTATATTTTGGCTTTTTCAACACTGGCTATCAACACGCCGTTAAGCATTGTTGGAATCATATCGCAGATATCAGAGTATTTCAATACCCCTATTGCCCTAACTGGGTTATATGTAAGCTCATTTACCTTCGCAATAGCTGTTTGCGGTTTGTTTGTACCAGTTCTTTTTTCCAGATTTGAGCGAAAAAAGACATTCGTCTTCATTTTAAGTGTCTTTGCAGTTTCAAATTTTGTTATAATATTTACAAAATCATTCATTGTCGCATTTGTATTCAGGATATTGTCAGCAGTTTTCTATCCTGCATTCATATCAATTGCCCTGACTGTATGCGAGCAGATTGCACCTGAAGGCGAAAAACAGGACTATATCACTAAAATTCTTCTAGGAATTTCAATCGGAAGCATTGTAGGCCTTCCGATTACAACATGGCTTGGAACCACTTTAGGTTATCAGATGGCAATGGCTTGGATTTTTGTCATAAACATAATATCCTTGATATTAATAATTCTGTTTGTTCCACGCATCGAAGGTGAATCCAAAGGCTTTGAAAAGCCTATAGGCGAAATATTAAATAAAAATTTCATTATTGCATCTGTTGCAATAATCATGATGCCAATTGGCGCGAGCATTGTATATAACTACATGCCATATTTCCTGCAGACAGTTGCACACATTTATACATATAACTTAAGCATATTGCTGTTTGTTTACGGGTTGATTTCAATAAGCGGAACATGGTTAGGAGGTAAGCTAATAGAAAAAAGGGACAGATTGACATTGTTAGTTTTCCAGCTTGTTTGCATGTCAGTTTTTGTAATGCAGTATCTTTCAGCTGACTATCTAATTCCAACAGTAATCTTCTTTTTGATATTTGGAGTATTGGATGGCATGGGATATAATCTGATACAGTACATCGAATCATCAGTAATTCCCGATACTCCAGAACTTGCAAACGGAGTATTCTTAAGTATCCTAAATGGCGGAATAGCTTTAGGTATAGCAATTGGTGGGTTTATGGTTGACGGTTTAGGTGTAATGTCAATATTTATAGGGGGCATAGTATTTTTAATTCTTGCTTTTCTAATGTTGTACTATGTAATTTGCATTTTAAAGATTGATTTGAAATATTCAAGTTAAAAAAAGAAAAAGTGATGTTATTTGTCTGCAAGAGTCCAATAACATCTTTTAGGTGAAACGATTGTTTCATCTTTTTTTAATTCTT
>CAZOYH010000122.1:4203-4842 GCA_964583995.1 uncultured Methanobrevibacter sp. | reverse complement strand
AAAGTATTCATTGATGTATTTGAAAGAGAAGCAATAAAATCAGGAGCCAAATTCTTAGTACAAGGAACAATTGCACCAGATTGGATTGAAACTAAAGGTGAAATTAAATCCCACCATAACTTAGCTCTTCCAAGCGGAATGGAACTTGAACTTTGTGAACCAATCCGTGACTTATACAAAGATGAAGTAAGAGAAATCGGTGATGAATTAGGTCTTCCTGCCACAACAGTATACAGACAACCTTTCCCAGGTCCTGGTCTTGGTGTGCGTGTTGTTGGAGCACTTACAAGAGAAAATGTTGAAATTTGCTGAATAGGAATCATTATCGTTTGTGATGTAGTTGAAAAAGGAGGAATTGACATAGTAGTTTGGCTTTATTTTGCTGTTTTATCTGATACTAAAGTTACAGGTGTTAAAGGAGATCAAAGAGACTTCGGATATTTAGTAGTTGTTAGAATTGTTAACTCAATTGATGCAATGACAGCATCCGTTGCTGAACTTCCTTGGGAAGTCGTGCAGACAATCTCCAAAAGAATCACTTCCGAAATTTCTGAAGTCACACATGTCGCTTTATCCATTAGTGATAAAACACCTGCAACCATCGAATTATGTTAAATAATATTTTAATTAATATTATTT
>CAZOYH010000122.1:3544-4193 GCA_964583995.1 uncultured Methanobrevibacter sp. | reverse complement strand
ACAACCAAAAATTCATATCTGTTATAATTAACTGAAAAAATTCAGATGAAATCTGTTAAAGTTGGAAAAAATCTTGAAGGAACCACACCACCATCAGTTTTCATTGGAAGATGGTCATATCCTAAAGTCTATGCCGGGCCAATGATGAGCTCTCAGATGGGAGACACATCAATTATGGATTCACCTGAAGACTGGATTGGTCAGAATAAGACTCAGGATGAAATTATAAACTACAGGATGAATCTGGTTCGTGGAAAGCAGTTAATTAAAATTGACGATTTGGAAAATCCATTTGTTGAAAAGCTTCAGGATATTTCCCTTGCATCAAAATCAATTGACAGTGAAGCAACATTTGGTAGAAGACCTACAGGATCCATGCTTACAGAAGACAGCATGCCCCACGGTCCAAGTGCAGTCATTGAAAAATTTGATATTGATGCGGTTAAATGGGACAGGCAGCTTGAAAAGACATTTTATGATACTGATTTAAAAGCAACAGAGGCAGTCGTTAACCTTCACAACAAGGACGTTCCATTTACCGCCATGCAAAAAGCATTTTCTGTTGGTGCAATAGGAACAAAAAATAGAAGACGATTAGTTCCAACCCGTTGGTCAATTACTGCATGTGATTCAACACTTGCAGATGAAT
>CAZOYH010000122.1:0-3534 GCA_964583995.1 uncultured Methanobrevibacter sp. | reverse complement strand
GATCTGTTGTTAAAGGAAGTTAGAAAATACGAAATAAAGGACACATACCGGGTTTATGAAGTCGGCGCCTTGAACAACTATTATGTTATCATTTTAACCCCAACCGAATGGCAATATGAATGGTATGAAGCATTTATCAAGTTAATGAAAAATGAAGAGTTGATATTTTCAGATTATGAGACAAATACTGGTAAAAAAGAGTATTCTATTGTTGGCGGATGTTATTATACTGCAAAAATGGCAGTTTTAGATTATCTTTTAAAAATTAAAAAACAATCAGGATTAATTATCTTAAGGGAAGCTTATGACGGTTATGTTCCTTTAGGTGTTTTCAATGTGAGAGAAAACATCAAAGAAGCAATGATGTTGCCTTACCTTGAGTTTGAAACCTTAGAAAATTGTCTTGAATATGCCGGAGAAAGATTAAGAATACCTATTAACAGATATGTTAAACAGGGAACATTATTAAATGAAATGCTCCACACAAAACAAACTACTTTAGATATGTACTTTAAAACTGGTTAATATGTTTAAATTTAAGACTCCAAGTGAAAAAACTAGAAAAATAATGGCTGATGTTGCATCAGGCATGGACAATTCTGACTTTGAGACAAAGTGTATTGATAAAATAAAAGAATTGACCAGACATGAGGAGGTTAAAATCACTTCAAGCGGAAATAATAGCATATTTATTGCACTTTCCTCTATCGAAGGAGACATCATTATTCCAGACCAGGGCGGTTGGCATGGTTTTAAACAGATTGCTAAATTCTTAGGAAAAAACATTGTAACCTTAAAAACAGACTTGGGTATTATCAATACTGATTATTTGGATACTTTAAATTTAAATGATGATTCAGCACTAATTTTTACAAGTTTTGCAGGATACACTGCTGAGCAGGATACGAAAAGCATTTCAAAATACTGTAAAGACAATAACATTACCACAATTGAAGATGCATCTGCTGGAATTGGAGATAGTAAAGGAAATTTGGGAAACGGCCGATACTCTGATATTATCATTGCATCAACAGGTTCTCCGAAAATAATCAATGTTGGAACTGGAGGATTTATCGCAACAAGTAACCCTGACATTTTCAAAAAAACAGCACTTCCTCAAAAATTAAGCAAAACCAGTGAAATTATATGTGGTGGTATATGTAGCGAACTTGAAAATGTTAGTGAAAAACTAGATGTTACATTAAATGCAACAGAGCATCTAAAAAAACATATACCTAATGTAATACATGCAAATAAAAGAGGGGTTAATGTTATTATACCTCATGATGATGCGAAGTCAATAAGTTGGAATTTAAAAAAGACACTAACTACTGACAAAAGCGGATTTATTACAACATGTCCAAATTATAATCGTGTAAAACAAAAAGCAATTGCAGTTGAAATCAAAAACCTGGATTATGCTTGTCTTAAAAAAGAATATTTAAACATTATAATAGATGAAATTAATAATCTACTGTAAGTTTTGTAATTCTATCAATGATAATTTCCTCAATAGATAAATTTTTAACTTCCCCATCACTTATTTTATAAATATCCATTAAATGTTTTTCATTAGGTACAAAAACACCATCGTCCAATGTAAAAATAGAAGATAACTGCGAAGTATAATCTTTGCAATTAATCAGAACAGCACAAATGTTCATAGGTCCTTCTTTTAGACCTAAAATCTTAAATGCTTTTGAAATTTGTCTTTGTGCAGAACATCTAAGTGCAATTTCAACACTTAAATCAATAGCCAAGTTTTCACCACGCCTAAAAGCAAGGATTGCCTGATTAACACCCTGAAAAACATGATTTTTTGATGCAATAGAATCCGCATTTAAAAGTTGGATTATTTCTCCATCTTTTCTAATCGAATTAATTAAATTAAGAGTTTCATTAACAGAATCGATTTGTGCTTTAAAACCCAATATTGAAACATTATCCATATCCATATTAACACTACTCTCCCAACAATCTATTTACACCAGCAATATATGCTTTTACACTTGCGTTTATAATATCTGGTTCAGTCCCTCTGGCAGAAACAACTTTATCGCCTTTTTGTAATTTAATAATTACATCAATAAATGCATCAGTACCTCCAGTAATAGAATCTACGTGATATTCAATTAAATCAACATCACTGAAAATCTCAAGAGATTTGATTGCATTAATTGCCGCATCAACAGGACCTAAACCTACACCTGCATTTAATATTTCTTCACCATCAATAGTGATTTTTACAGAAGCTGTGGGCATAACCTTATTTCCAGATACTATAGTTAACTCATCAAGTTTTATTCTATCTTCATGGTTTATCTCCAAAACATTATCAGCAATTACTTGAAGATCCACATCACTAACAGTTTTACCTTTATCAGCCAATTCTTTAATATCATCACAAATTTGTTTAAGCTGATTTTCATCAACATTTAAACCTAATTCTTTCAATCTATTATCCAGACCATGAGTTCCCATGTGTTTTCCAATAATAAACTTACGTTTACGGCCAACAAGTTCAGGAGTCATTGGTTCATAAGTAGCAGAATTTTTAATAATTCCATCAGAGTGAATTCCAGATTCATGAGCAAATGCATTTTCTCCAACAATTGCCTTATTAGGTTGGATATATACACCAGTAGATCTTGCAACCAATTTGGAAATATCATAAATCTCATTGATTTTAATATTTGTAGAAAATTGATGAAATAACCTGTCAATACTAACAACACATTCTTCAAAAGAAGTATTACCAGCTCTCTCACCTATACCATTGATGGTTGTGTGAATTTCAGATGCACCACCCTTCAAGGCAGATAAAGTATTAGCAACTGCAAGACCAAAATCATTGTGACAGTGAACTGCAATAGGAACTGAAATATCATTTAATGAATTAAACAATTCAAAAGAACTGTCAGGAGTTAATATTCCAACAGTATCACAAATACATATTCTATCAGCATTATGGTCAATTGCATTGCTAAAAACTGATTTTAAAAAACTTACATCACTTCTGGAAGCATCTTCTGCTGACAATTCAACTATTAAACCATGGTCTTTACAATAATCTATTGCACTATTTGATAATTCAATTAATTCATCCCGTGTAGTTTTTAGCTTATCAGATATATGCAAATCAGAAGTTGGAACAACAAGATTAACCCCATCAACATCACAATCAATACAGTAATCAATGTCAACAGTTAATGGTCTTGAAAAACTTAAAATTTCAGCCCTAAAACCTTGTTTAGTAATTCCTTTAATGGAATTTCTTTCACCTTCAGATGTAATGGCAGAACCTGCTTCAATATAATCAATGCCAATTTCATCCAACTTAGTGGCAATTCTTAATTTCTCTAAAGGTGTTAGTGAAACACCAGGAGTTTGCTCTCCATCACGTAATGTAGTATCTAATACTTTAATCATAAAATCACCAAAAATTGTGCAATAGTGGTATTAAGTTAGAAAAATTATCTATAAAAAAAAGCGAAAATAAAGTAATAATTGTAATAGAGAAAGCTTGCAGCGAAA
>CAZOYH010000121.1:0-4931 GCA_964583995.1 uncultured Methanobrevibacter sp. | reverse complement strand
TCACTTGTATAATATATTGAACTACAACATTAAAATATATAACATATTTTTATATATTAGTTTTACCAAAGTTAATAAATGTAGTATTAAAATAAAATACTTTACAATTATTATACACTCATATTGAGTTTATTACATTCATTATTATAATTATTAATTCATAATTAATTCAAAGACAGGAGAAAAATTAGTATTAAGGAAATATATAACGTAGGAAATTTTTAAATTAAAAATCAACCAATTAAATTAGAAAATATAATTAACCTTAATAGTAAACCACTCCAGATGTATCAACTCTTTTTTTAGTGTATAAAAGGTCTCATGACTGAAGAATAAATATGTTTATCGTATAATTTATCTACTAAAAATCATTAAATTTTTAGATCACATAAATTATCCCGATTAATAAGCTTAGGAGGCTTAAGAATGGGAAAAGGTGAAGAATTAACTACAACAAAATATTTAATTCATGCCCAAATTACTGCTAACGGTATTGTGGAAAAACCGGATGTTGTTGGTGCAGTATTTGGACAAACTGAAGGTTTACTTAGTAATGATTTAGATTTAAGAGAACTTCAAAGAACTGGTAGAATCGGAAGAATCCAAGTTAACATCCACTCCAACAGTGGCAGAGCTAAAGGAGAAATTGTAATTCCTTCCAGTTTAGATAGAGTTGAAACCGCCATTTTGGCAGCATCTCTTGAAACTATCAACCGTGTAGGTCCTTGTGAAGCTGAAATTCACACCACTAAAGTTGAAGATGTAAGAGCTGTTAAAAGGGAACAAGTTGTTAACCGTGCTAAAGAAATCTACAAGAAAATGGTTGAAAGCGTTGGCCCAACCAGCATGAGAATGATTGAAGAAGTAAGAGAAGCAATGCGCGTACATGAAATCTCTGAATACGGTGAAGATCGTCTCCCTGCTGGACCTAGCATCCACACATCCGATGCAATCATTGTAGTGGAAGGACGTAGCGATGTCTTAAACTTATTAAAATACGGCATTAAAAATACTGTGGCAGTTGAAGGCGTTAGTGTTCCTCGTTCCATTGGAGAATTAAGTAAGAAAAGAACCACCACTGCATTTGTTGACGGTGACAGAGGTGGAGAACTTATCTTAAAAGAACTCCTGCAAATCGGTGACGTGGACTACATTACCCGCGCTCCAAAAGGAAAAGAAGTTGAAGACTTAGAAAAAGACGAAGTATTGGTTGCTCTTAGAGACAAAGTTCCAACTGCACAGTTCTTAGCTACTTCAAACATATTAAATGACAACAACAAAAAAGAAAACAACAGACGTCACGACAGAAATGACAGAAACAATAGAAAACAAAAATACAACCGCCGTGAAGAAAAACCTGTTGTTAAAGAACCGGAAATTGAAGATGATGAAGTCAGTTTAATGAAAGACATGTTAAAAGAGTTTGAAGGCTCTGGAAGTGGAGCTATCCTCGATGAAGCATTAAACATGACTAAAGAAGTAGAAGTAGAAAACATCTATGAAGAAATAAAAAACATAGATGGAACTGCAGATACAGTCATATTTGATGGTGTTATCTCTCAAAGATTAGTTGACGTAGCATCACAAAAAGGCATTAAAAAATTAGTCGCATTCAAATCCGTTAATATAGTCAAAAAACCACAAAACGTTAAGATAATCACTATAGATTAAATTAATTAATGGAAATTGGAGGTAAAAAATGAATATCAATATGGAAAATTATTACAGCACTAGAAAAAACATTTTTGAAAGAATTCAAGATGCTAGTACTGCAACTAAATTACTCATGTCTTTCATGATGGCATGTTTTACTGGTATAATGGCGCAAATCATTATTCCACTCCCATGGACTCCAGTTCCTATAACTGCACAAACATTCGCAGTATTATGTTCTGGTTTATTCTTAGGTAGAAAATACGGATGTTTAAGCCAAATATTATATATTGTCTTAGGTATTGCATTTATTCCTTGGTTTGGAGGAATGACTGGCGGACTTGAAATATTTTTAGGTTCAACCTGCGGATTCTTCATAGGATTTGTTATTGCATCCTACTTTATTGGTGCTATAACAGAAAAGTATGCAAAAGCACGTAATTTTACAAGAATGGCTGTTGTCATTGGCGTTGCAAACTTTGCACTAATCTATATCCCAGGACTTATCGGCCTTGCATTATGGATGAACTTAACTCAAGGAGCAACAGTAGGTATTGTTGATCTTTTAATGATGGGTCTTGTTCCATTCATTGCAGGAGATATTGTAAAAATATTAGGTGCAGCATCTGTTTCCAAAGTATTTTTACCAAAAGACTAAAAGGTTTAAATACCTTTCTTTTTTTATTTTTTTTGATTTAAATGAAACTTATTTTAAGAGGACATCACTTACTATGTCTTAAAGGTTTTCAGGGATATGGCTATGATGAAAACTTCACCAACAACATGTGTGATGTAAACTCAAAACGTAAACTAGAAAGCACAACAATAACACTTACCAACACTCCAGACGACATTTGTAAAGCTTGTCCAAATTTAAAAAATGATTTATGTGAAAATAATGCCCAAAATGAAAAAATCATTAATATGGACAATGAAGTGTTGAAAAAACTGGATATTTCAAAAGAATATAATTCAGTTGAATTATTTGAAAGAATTGATAATATTTTTGATACAAAAGAAAGCGTGACTGAAATCTGTTTTAATTGTTTATGGCACGATAAATGCCTATTTTATCAAAATTTGTCAAATAACCGATAGGTTTAAATACTACATAATAAATATATATTAAATGTTGTATACACTACAACAGTCATAGTCCCGTAGGGTAGTGGTAATCCTTCTAGGCTTTGGACCCGGAGACGGCGGTTCGACTCCGCTCGGGACTATATAAAAACTTTTTTTATTGATAATTTATGAAAAAGCTATTACTTATTGGAATTGATACAAGAAGTATGCTTAACAGTGCATTAAAACTAGATTATGAAATATATTCTACAAGTTATTTTTCTACACAGGACACACCAACTATCAAAAACCAAAAAATCATTCTAAAAGAAAATTATGGTGAAAGTTGTGGTGAGTTTGAAAATCAGTTTGACAGCCAACAACTTTTAGAAGTCTCATACGACTACATTGACGAAGTTGACTATATCATACCAATTTCAGGTGTTTCTCCAACGGATTTTTCAAAAAAGGACCGGAAAAAAATTTTGGGAAATAAAGACATCGGAAAAATTGAAAACAAATTCGAATTTTTTAAAGAAATCGAAAATAAATTCTTAACTCCTATGACTTTTTGTATAAGTGATATAGATGAAGTTAATGAAATTAATAAATCTCATCCAAACACTCAATTTATTTTAAAACCCCTTCAAGGAAGTGGTGGGTATGGCGTTCAACTTGCAGATGATGATATAAATTTAGAATTTAATGATAGGAAATTCATTATGCAAGAATATGTTAATGGAATTAACTTGAGTTCATCAGTACTTTCAAATAAAAATGAAGCAAAAACCATAATAAACTCAAGATTACTAACTGAAAACGATTTTGAAAACAACGACAGTTTCATATACATTGGAAATATCGTACCTCTAACAACAGAATCAATAATGATCGATGTTGAAGATATTGCTGAAATAAATTCAGAAATGAAAGACACCTCTGAAAAATTATCAAAAAAATTTAACCTGATAGGTTCTAATGGTGTTGATTATATCCTTAACGAAAATGGATTATATGTAATCGAAATTAATCCAAGAATTCAGGGAACATTTGAATGTGTAGAAAAATCATTAGGAATCAATATGCTTGAAGCACACATCAAAGCATGCAAAGGTGAAATTATCGATGTTGGAACCCCACAATATTATTCCTATAAAAAAATAATTTACTCACCTGTAAGAAACAAGTATAAAAATATCGATTTAGACAACATTTATGACTTGCCCCATGTTGGATCAATTACCGAAAAATCAGAACCATTACTTATAATAATCGATAAAGATAAAGATTTTGAAAAATTATATAAAAAAGTAGAATCCTCTAGTCAAATAGTTAATGCAGAGTCTATAAAACACCAACAAGGAATAGAATAAATAAAATTACACCAATTGTTATCATAAATGTAGTAATAACCATAGCCCTTGTAATCCAAATAAATACTTTCGCTTTATTGTCCGGGTCTTTCATATATTGGTCAATTGGATTTCTCCTCATTTTAACACCAGTTTTCAATAATTTCTAGTAAAAAATTTTTTTACAGTAACTTAATTAAAAAACATATTTTTAAAAATAAATTTTATTTAACACTTTAAATCAAAAAATAAATAAAAATAGAAGAAAATGAAAAATATTAAGAAAAATTTAAGCTTCTGATTTAGAAGCTTCTTCAGCTGCAACAGCAGCTTTTTCATTTTTCTCAATAGTTGATCTAATCATTTTCAATCTAACGAAGTTTTCTCTTTCCATTTCTTGGAGTCTCATATCAATATACTTTTCAGTATTTTGGAATCTTGGAATCATAATGTGCTCTAAAGCATTTACCCTACGTTTAGTAGCTTCAATTTCTTCAGCGAGTAAGAAAATAGTTTTTTCTACTTCACCAAGTTCAATTAAATACTTAAGAGATTCCTCGAATTTCTTTGCAGCTTCGTCTAATTGTATTGTAGTGTCAGAAAAACCATAACCTCTGTCAATAATGGATCTTTCTTCCATTTTAACATTAGTTACCGGTACTGATACACCCATAACACTTCTTGATGTGATTTCAACATCAATAGATTCTTTAACAGATAATGCTGCTTTTCTTACTGCCAAATCACCCATTGCAATTTGAGCTTCAAGTAAAGCATCATTAGCTTCTTTTAGACTTAATTCTGCATTTTCACGAATACCTTTGACACGATCCAAGATATCAAAAAACTCTTTGATTAAAG
>CAZOYH010000120.1:0-4951 GCA_964583995.1 uncultured Methanobrevibacter sp. | reverse complement strand
ATATAAGATGTCAAAAATCATGAAATCTAAAGAATTATGCTATATGTACATCATAACCAATATAGATTACAATGATGAAATTTTAATCAAAATGTCTCATTTTGATCACTTTTCTATTAGAGTAATATTCTTTGATAACGAACGCATATACAAAATGTTAAGTATGTTAATCAAAAAAGATTATAGTAAGCATGTTTTTAGTGATGTGGATTTAATCCGTTTCGTTTATTGTTTAATCTTTTCCAAAAAACCGTTTGCAAAAGAGGTTATACATAAACTTGTTGAGCTATATGTAAATATTGATACTATATACTCTGAATATAAGATATATTTGCATTCAGCTTTAAAAACAATGATTAAATACCATTTCACTGATGAAAAAGAAATTAGGAGGTTGTTAACTATGATTACAAAGGCTGTTAATTCAGGGGATATGGATAAAATACCAATTTCCCTAGACTATGAAGAAAGAATAACAGAATTAAAAACAGAAGTGGAACAAAAAGATAACATAATCTTTGAAAGAGACACCACAATTACTGAAAAAGATTATATTATCATGAAAAAGGACAAAGCTATTGAAGAAATCAATGATGTCATAGCTGAAAAGGACAAAGCTATTGAAGAAATCAATGATGTCATAGCTGAAAAGGATAATGAAATTAAAGAGCTTCAAAAACGTATTGAATTATTAGAAAACGGCTCTGGTTAAATTATATTGTTGTGTGGATTCTTTAATTTAAATGATTTCATTGAAAAATAGTTGAGTATAATGTCTAAAATTGTAGAGTTGAAATCTACATACACCTATTTTAGACATTAAAAATTAAATATCGCCAAGAGGTTTCATCCATTTGGAGATTGAAATCTCTTGATTATTAGTATTGTCGGACTTGTGTATGTGATTGTGCGTCAGGTTATTTTCACAACATATCTTTCCTTATATTAACAAGGTCATTTTTTATTTTCATGTTTTGCTTCATATTAGGTAATATAATTTACCGCATCTTTGATTAAACTGCTACTCTTTTTGGTGGAACTTATGGATATGTTTCATCCATATTAATTTGTTTTTGTTATAAGTGCAATATTGCTTTTATCGTGTTAAATTGCTTTTATTTCAACAAATACTTTATATACTAGCTGTGATAGATATATTGGATGTGTAAAATCAATTATTTTGATTTTAGAATAATTAAATGGGAGGTTTCTTATTATGGTAATAGAAGAGGTAAGAAATAGAGATGTCTTTTTGAAGTTCTGTTTCATTTTTTTCATTAATCACATTCTTATTATTCTAGGAATTGATGAAGAAGTAGTGGATGTTCTTCCAACAGAAACAATAACTTTTAAAAAGGCTCGAAGACCTAAGATTTTTGATAATTTCGGGATTTTCAGGTTTTAACCAAATCCGGAAAGTTCATGATTTTTGAATTTAAAAAAATGCACTTAGAAATGATGACTTAAAGCAGGCTTATGATTATTATATGAGTGTTTTTTGCAAGGACCGGCCTGTGTTGAGGCTTGTGATGATTGTTATTTCAAAATTTGGTAAAATAACTGAGTTTACGGATTTGGATTTGACTTTTCACCCGGAAATTATTAAAACGAAAAAAATCAACAAAGAGAAAGACTTAAAATGTATATTCAACAAATTTGAAAACAACAAATCGTTAACACTTGGGGAGTCTTCACTTTTGGTGGCACTGCCATTATTTGAAACAGGCATAAGTGAGGATGTTTTAGTTGAAAAAGTTTGTGAATACATCAGGGACAAATCCGATTGTATTCCATCAGAAATACTTGATGAAATTAGTGTTGCGATGTATTTAAACATTGTTGAATATGTGGATGAGGATAAACAGGATAAATTGTTGGAGATGATTGACATGGATGGAAAATGCGAAGGAATAATGGCAAAAATCAGGAACGAAGGAAAAGAAAAATGGATGAAAGAAGGTAAGAAAGAAGGTTGGTTTAAAGCTGAAAAAACCATGATTGAAACTTTATTGGAGTCATTAAGCCTTAATGATGTTGCCAGATATCTTCACAAGGATAAGAGTGAAATACTTAAAATCTTAAAAACTGTTGATTAAATATTTAATCAACTTTTTAACTCTTTTTTATTAGTGTAATATTTTTAATAATAAATCTAATTGTATTCCACCAGTGATATTGATGAGATTAGTGTTGCGATGTATTTAAACATTGTTGAATATGTGGATGAGGATAAACAGGACAAATTGCTGGAGATGATTGACATGGATAGAAAATGTGAAGGAATAATCGCACAAATAAGAAATGGATGTAGTTTAAAAGCTCAAAAAACCATCATTGAAACATTATTAGAAACATTAAGCCTTAATGATGTTGCCAGATATCTTCACAAAGATAAAAGTGAGATTCTTAAGATATTAAAATCCGTTGATTAAAAATTTGTTCAATTAACTCTTTTTGTTAATCTAAAAAAATTTAAGGTTGTGGTACCTTAAGCACCACGTTATTTTTCTATTTAATGAGTTTATAGCTTACCTGTGTGTATTTTACCATAATCTTGTCGCATTTAACGTCACTGGTATAGGAAAACTCATTGTATTGTCCTTTTTTATATGTGCTCCATTTTTCCCATCTCCATTTGCCATCTAGTTTGTAATGGTGTTTAATTGAAAATCCAATAACGTCACCATTTTTATTTCCAACGGCAGTTTCAAGACGGTTGTAATATCCGCTTTTGTATTTGTAAGTTCCAATTTTATATGATCCTCTGTTATAAACTTTTAAACCATTTTTAACAGGCAGTGTAACTGTCTTTTTTGTTTTGATGATTTTATATTTTTTAACTGTGGAAGCCTTTTTGGAGATGACATTGAAACTTGCTGAAGCGTTGTTTATCTCATCGCCGCTGACGGTAACGTCACATTTGTATGTTGACTGATATGTTGTTGTTTTTGTCAGAATGCTTCCCTTGGTTTTACTTGTTGTTTTTAGGGCTTTGCTTGTAGGGAACTTCAAGGCATATGTGGCAACACCATCTGCATTGGTTTTTGCAGTATATGTTTTGCCGTTAAACTTGAAATTAACAGTTGCACCTTGAATACTTCCGTTTTCACCTTTAACGGTCGCCTTTAAAGTAAGTGTTTTTCCCTGAGTTCCGCTTATGGTGCTTACAGAAATCTGCGGGTCTTCTTTAGCTATTTCATCCTCTTCTTTTATGATGTTATCATTATCGACACTTAACGTGTCATCAATACTGTTTTGCCCGTTGTCATCGATACTTATTGTATCATTTATGTCTTCACTGGCAGACACTGCGCCAACGAATAACACTAACAACAGGAAAAATATTAAACCTTTTGCTATTTTCATTTTTATTCACCTGTTTGTAAAAGTTAACTTTAATGATATGTTTGATTTGGGTGGGATTTATACCTTTTTAAATGATTTCAACATTAACTTGTTGAATAGTATGTACAAAACAGTTTCTTGAAACCTGCTTTTGATGGATTTGAGAAAATGTTATGTTGTTTGCAAATGAAATTGGTGTAGTTTTCTGATTGCTGAATAGTTTTTATTATTTTTTGTTAATTATAGTAGTTTAACAAACTTTTTTAATAGATGAATTACATATATATTATTCATGGTAGGAAAAAGTAAAATTAACATTTTTAATGTTATGGATGAAGATGAATTAAAAAGAGAAATAAAGAAATCTAAGAATGATGCTAGATATCATGAACGTTTAATTGCTATGAAATTGTTTTATAAAGGAAATAAACTCTCAGACATTGCTGATACTCTTGAAGTGACTTTTCAGACGGTTCATAGTTGGGCTAAAAATTGTGAGAAATATGGTTTAGATGGATTGAAACCTAATTTTGGAGGTGGAAGACCATCCATATTAACAGATGAGATTAAAAATGAATTAGAACAAAGAATACTTGAGGATGATAATTTAAACATGACTGATGTTCAGAATATTCTAGCCAATGAAATGGATATTCATTTTAGTTTGACTTATGTCTGCCAAATTGTCAGAGATTTAGGTTTTAATTATGGCAAGCCCAGACCTATATTTAATGAAGCTCCGGAAAATAAAGAGGAAATCTTTAAAAAAACATTGCAGAAGCAGAAATAACAAAAGAGGACATAGTTCTTTTTGCAGATGAAACAACACATATATTAAAGATACAAACTGGAAAACAAATTTATAAACAAGGACATAAGAATACAAAGAAAATAACAAAAGATGAATTGAAAACAAATTTTTTTGGTGCATTAAATATTAATGGTAAATCAATAATTTATCCAATTAAACATTTAACCAAAGAGTCGTTTTCTGAGGTTTTAGTAAATCTTAGAAAGGAGTTTAGTAAAGATGTTGAAACTATTGAGTTATTAAATCATATTTTAGACAATTTATATTTGTCTAAAAAAGAAATAAGAGATATTATAAGTGCTAATGCCCTATCCAATGAAAATTTTGTTGATAGATTACTAAGATCATTGAAAAATAATATAAAGGATGATGAAGCTACATTATCTAGAAAACTTGGAAAACATTGTAAAAGAGAATCAACTGAAAATCCTGAGAAACAAAAAGAAATTAGATTAAGTCATATACTTAATTTATTAAATAACGAATATTTAATTACAAAATTAAAAATGGAGAAAAGAATAGTTTTAATTTTAGATAACGTTCCAACTCACAAATCAGATTTTATTTTCGAAATTGCAAAAATGCTTAATATATATCTTTTATTCTTGCCAGAATATTCTCCAGATTTAAATCCAATAGAAGGAGCATGGGATTATTCAAAATTGAATTTAAAAAGATTAACAATAAATACAACCAAGAATTAATCGAAATGTCATTAGAATTATTTATAACAATTACTTCTGGAGATTCATTGTATAAAATGTATATAGAACGATTTTTTCCACAGTTATTATG
>CAZOYH010000119.1:0-5175 GCA_964583995.1 uncultured Methanobrevibacter sp. | reverse complement strand
CTTCTTTACCTTGTCCTCTCCAGTAACCAAAGAAGTAACCAATAATGATTGCTCCAATAGCTGCTTGGACAGCGAATAATAAACTTTCTATTTCACCACTTGGTGGTTCCCAAAATGAATTAAACCAAGGTTCATATCCAGTTTCTGAAACACCATCAGATCCTTGATCGTCAGACCCACCAAAGTATCCTTCATCTTCACCAAGACCAGAATACATTGCTAAAGGAATGACTAAAATTGCAATAATAATAATTGCTAAAATAATGTTTTCGTATTTCATTCTATTCACCTTTAGATAATTCACTGTCTGAAATTGCACCTAATTTGTTTAATAATTTAGGTTTGTAACTCATTAATCCGTTCCAAATAATTACGGTTAATAAACCTTCAGCGATTGCTAATGGTAATTGAGTTGGAGCGAAGATTAAGAAGAATTTTGTAATTGCAGCCATAGTGGTAGGTTCAGGGAATGCTAAACCTAATTGGATTGCAGTTACGATATAAGTTACGATATCTGCAATGAATGCAATTAAGAATATATTAATTTTAGATGGAACTCCAGCTTTAAATAATAATTTGTATATAATCCAACCAACAAATGGTCCTACAATACCCATAGATACACAGTTTGCACCTAAAGTGGTTAATCCTCCGTGAGCGAGTAATACAGCTTGGAAGATTAATACGATAGTTGCCAATACACCAGTTACAGCAGGTCCAAATAAAGCTGCACCTAATCCGTTACCAGTTGGGTGAGAACAACTTCCGGTTACAGAAGGCAATTTTAAAGATGAAATAACAAACATGAATGCACCACTTACAGCAAGTAAAGCTTTAGATTCAGGTGTTTCATCTACTACCTTTTTAATTTCATAGAGTCCGTATGCCACAACAATGATTGCTATTACATACCAAACAGCACACCAAAATGGTGGTAAGAACCCTTCCATAATATGCATATATAATTTCCTCCGAATAATCTATCAATATTATTTGATTTTCTAGTCAATAAAAATTTAAATTATAGTTAATTTAAATTAAAGTTTTATTGATAATTGTTATTATATAGCTTTTAGTATATAAATATTATTAGTAATAGCATAAACAAATTTTAGGCTAACCTAATAATTTAATTTGAAAAAAAGACAAAGAGGATAATATGAATATAAAAAACAACATTATACTGGCACTTGACGTGATGAGTGAAAGTGAAGCAATCGAAATATGTGAAAATGTCAAAGACTACATAGACACAATTAAAATAGGATACCCTCTGGCACTTGCAGAGGGTTTGGGAATAATAAATATATTAAAGGACAAGTTTGGATTTAAGGTAATATGTGACTTTAAGGTGGCAGATATCGATGCAACAAACTCAAAAATATGTGACGAAACCTTCAAGGCAGGCGCCGATGCGATAATATGCCATGGATTTGTAGGATCCGACAGCGTGCAGGCATGTCTTGACATGGCAAATAAACACGGCAAGGAATTATTCTTACTTACAGAAATGTCACATCCCGGAGCCAAAATGTTTCTGCAAAAAGATGCAGACGCAATAGCTCAAATGGGCGTCGATATGAACATTACCAACTTCGTAGCACCTGCAACAAGACTCGACAGATTATCCGCAATAAGAAATATCGTCGGTGAAGATGCATTCATTATCTCACCAGGTGTTGGAAAACAGGGCGGTGACGGTGCTAAAACCCTACAATATTCAAATGCCATTATCGTTGGACGTAGCATTTATGAAGCAGAAAATCCGAAAGCATCATGTGAAGAATTGATTAATTCTCTTAAATGAAGCCAAACTATTTTAATTAAAAAAAATAAAAATAATACTGTTCTTATTATCCTGAACACATTGGTTAAATGGAGGTGAAAATGTGGCATCCGAAGTAACAAAATTAATCATGGAAACTATCCTTGGATTAATCACTACTGCATTCGCATTCGTTGCAGGTTTAGCATGGAACGACGCAATCCAAAAATTAATCGAACAATTCATCGGAACTGGAGACGCTCTTCCAAGTTTATTCATTTACGCAATCGTTGTAACTATCGTTGCAGTAATCGTTACCGTATTACTCGCAAGAGTAGCTGGTAAAATGGGTATCGAACTCGATGACTAGATTTAAAGGAATTTCAAATTCCTTTTTTTAACTATTTTTTAAAAAGAACACCTGCAGCTTCATAGGAAAGCTCAAACAAAATAAAGCAAATGAATATCCATATATTGAATACTCCGCAGACTGCAAGTAAACATATTACAACCTTCATCAAAAAGCGATATTCAAAAAAGAGATTTAAAAATTTATTTTCAGTTACTTTTGATATCATTTCATGACCTATTTCATCACCTAAAGCAGACAATATACAAATCAATAAGATTACATAACTGATTTCAGGAATTCCACATAAAAGACAGATAACAATAAAGACCACCAATGTAATGATATGATGGATTCCATCGACTTTAAAAGCAATCAGATTACCTATTAAAATAGCTATGAATATATATGCCGCCTCAAAACTGTAAACAGTAGCCAATCCTGATGCAATACCGCAAACGATACCAAAAACGCTAGCTAACCTTACATCATTTTTAACATCAAACAAATCATCTGAATATTTCATGAAAAATCCAGACAGAATAAATAAAATAGCTAAAATAATATAACTCATCAAATCACTCAATTTTATCTAGAGCTGCAGCATAAATCAATGGGAAAATAACAGTAACGTCGCCAACTACACTTTCAAGATTAGATCCGCACCTTGCTTTTGACCAGGACTTTGCCTCTTCTAAAGGTGCACCTCCCAAACTTCCTGCTTCAGGTCTGTCCATTGTAATTTGAATAGCTGCATCAAGACCTCCTTTAATTACATTGGAAGCTAAGGTATAGTGTTTTGTAAGGCCTCCTCCCAAAAGGATTGCACCTACCTTTTCTGCTTCAAATACGATATCTGACAAGTAGTGCATATCAGCTACAGCATCAACTATAAAATCATGGTCCTGTGAGAAAATCCACAGCTGAAGACCCATCATAGAATCAATCAGACCAGGTGCAAAGATTGGAACATTATTTCTAGCGGCAGCTGCAACAAAAGAAGCGTCATCATCAACCAACAATCCCACTTCATGAAGAAATTCCTGAATTGAGACATGAGGTTTTTTTGATGAAATTTTCTCATAGATTTTTGTAATTTCTGATTCAAAGACAGTGAAATCATCTGAACCCACATTAATGTCAGCAATTCTTCCAATTCCATCAGCATTTAAGTCTTCATCGTCACGTCCTTCATGGCGATAGTGTGAACCGCCAAATGCTTCAACAAGATCATGAGTAATGTTCGCTCCGCTTGATACGATTAAATCGACATGACCATCATTTATCATTTTGGTTACGATGTTTCTCATTCCACCAGGAATCAATGGTCCTCCAAGACTCATGAATACCTTCATGTCCCTGTCATTTATCATATCTGTTAATACATTACAGGCACGTGCTACACTACCTGCACCTAAAACGCCGGATTTGTCGAACTGGTTCAATAAATCCAAAACTTTCATATTGCTGTCTACATTGATTTGATTTACTTTCATGAAATCACTAAAAAAAATTAATTTGTTACAATTGGGAACTGATCAAGGTTTGTAATGCTGTTTATCAGGTCTGTTCTTGTTACAATTCCTAAAAGAACCTGATTGTTGTCAGCTACAATAAGTCTGGAGATTGACTTTTTAAGCATGACTTCAATTGCATTGGCTATCTTTAAGTCCTCGTTTACAATAACCACATTTGTTGACATCAAATCTCCAACGGTCAAATTGTCCTTATCTTCAGCTATTGCACGAACCAAATCTGATAGGGTAAATACACCAACCACCTGCTTGTTTTTCATTACAGGAGCACCGTCAATTTCATTTGCCACCAATTTTTTAGCTGCTTCTTTTATGGTACAATCAGTTGAAAATGAGATTACATCACGGCTTGCAATATCTCCAACAGTCTTTTTGGGAATGCTTCTTATTGTGGAAGTTTCTACAAGAAGGATATTGTCCATATCATCACGACCAACAATAACTCCTTTTATCCCAAGGTTGTTTACAGGTGTTGGACCGATACTTACTGTATCTCCTAAATTTAAGTCTTTGATGCTACCTAATACCTTGATTGCAGCTTCACATTCAGTTGGCTGAGGAACACTTGTAAATTCGATTTTTGCAACAGATATGTCTTCGATTCTTTTGCCATTTTTATAAATAGGCACTTTTGAATCCTCATCTGAAACTGAAATGTTTAAGGAATGATAAGCTTCAATGGTTGGTTTGTATCCTCCTCTAGGACCAGGCACCCCCTTGACTAGACTTAAGCTTCTAAGGGATTGCATCTGGTTTCTGATTGTTCCAGGGTTTCTTCCCATAACCTCAGCAATGTCTTCTCCCTTAATGGATTTGCCGTTTGAGGATTGATATAAATTGATTAATGTTTGTAAAATTTCTTTTTGAACAGATGTTAACATGTTTTATCCCCATCTCATAATATAATATTTTATATTTGTCAAGAATACTTTATAATGTTAACGATTTATCATGATATTTGAAAATTAAAAAAAGGAAATGATTTATTCTATAAGTTGTTTTAAATCATTTCTGATAATTGAGGTTGCGTTGAATCCCTTGATTGCATCAACCATTTCTGGGAATTTTGCCTTAGGAATTAAAACGTTGATTTGTGAAAAGACATAACCCGGAGTCAAAGTAGGTTCATCAGCACAAAGCTTGTTTTCAAACAGATAAAATGAAACATCATCTATCTTATCATTTGATATATTGAACTTTACATCGAAATATTTCTTAGCAGTAATTGCTCCAAGCAACTGCTCATAAATCATTTTTGCCTTATCAAGCTTTTCACCAGTACAGCTTACACCAGCGTAAAGACCTGCTGAGGAATGCAAGATGGTTTCAATTTCCTTAAGACCTGCTTTTCTTAGGCTGCTTCCTGTCTGAGTATTGTCAACAATCAAATCAGCGCCTTTTGCAATGTAAACTTCAGTTGCACCGTCGGAGTTTATTACCTGAACCATTTCATTGTCCCCGTCAGTAAGACCTCTGACCTGTACAAACGGCACTGCATCACCATAGATTTCCTGATAAACCTCATT
>CAZOYH010000118.1:0-5181 GCA_964583995.1 uncultured Methanobrevibacter sp. | reverse complement strand
AAAAAAGGTAAAAATTTAATTAATGAAGTTAAATTGTTCCTCATTAATTAACAAATAATTTATCAAGTCAGTAGAATCCAAATCCTCTTTGTTTAAATCCACTGCACAAATCTGTGAGTTCTTATAGGTTCTGTAATACAGCATACTCTTGTTTGTGTTGTAGCATGATGTATATATGGTATATTCATATAAGTCAGGATCTGCGATGAATGTGCAACCGTTTTGCTGTTCAACTGAACCTAAGATATGGAAAAACTGACCTACACTTGAAGCCTCATCAGCTGAAGAATATGAGTTTGCACGTGTAAATGCGACTTTTGCAAATCTTGAAGCTGATGACAAATCACCAGGCAATCCAATACCGCCCATCCCCCTTGAATATTCATCCAAATCAATATCTCCACCAAAGGTGTTTTCAGGATTTTTATTGGATAAATTCCTATAATTGTTCAGGTAAAACAATTGCTTGTCAAAGGGAGGATTGTTTGTCAGGACTCCTACAGTATTGTCAAAGACCTTAAGCCCATCAGCCATAGGTTCAATTACAATAGCATCATCACCATCAGACATCATCCAGTGAAGAGGAGATAAAGGAAGCTCTTCAGCGAAGTTAATGTTTACAAGGTTGATTTCTTTTAAAAGCTCACGTGCTTCAGCCACACTTGAAGCCTTACCCAAAAGGTATGGAATCAACTCAAAAGGAGTGATGTTAACCATATCATCTTCAATTTCCCTGTAAACAGCATTGCCTGCAAAGTTCAAACCGGCAATAGCCAATCCTTTTTCATTACAGGCGTCATAGTATAGAGGATATCCGTCAATACCTGCAGCAATACCGATTATTGCATAGTGTGATTTAATGTCATCGATTTTTCTGAACTTGAATTCATAGTTTCTGGGAGTAATTGTAACCCTTTCGTTGTATGAAATTTCATAGTCAAAGTTACGACCGAAATAATGATCGTCTGTAATATAATTACTTGCAGTACACATAATTTTCACCTATATGAAGTTTGAATAGTTTAAGGCTCTTGCCTTAATGTCGCCAAATTTATCATTTATTAAAAGTTCACCATTTCTAAATACTGTTTGCAAGCAGTCATCACCGTCACTGTCAATTGAAACTGTTTTAAAGGAATTTTTGTCTTTAATTAATTTGAATCTGCCTGTTTTTGATTTTTTACTTGAATCTAAAGGATTTTTGAATATGTCATGCCACTGACCATCACGTAGCTGTGCTGAACATTTAAATGCGTTTCTTTGTGTATCACGATTTACTGCTGTGTGGAGTCCTCCTCCCATACCGAATATGATGTTTTGCGCTGCCCAGCCGTTGGATTTCATTGCAAAGAGAATATCCCTTATTTTCTGATAGTTTAAACCGTCACCCCACAAAAGACCTATGTTCAAGTCAAATACCTTATAGCCTTCTGAGGTCAAATGAGACCCGAAACCGTCTGATAAGAGATTTAAACAGTCAATTGTAGTTGAGACAGGTTCACCGCTGTCCGGTCTGAATACCACCTTATTGTCTTCACCGTCAAGGAAGTTTAAAATTGCCTCATTTAATTCGCTTCCTGATTTTCCTGCTTCTGAGAGGAAGTTTCTGTAGTTATATGAGTCAATAACCATGGATAAAACTCCATCCTTTGCCTTATCGATGACGTTTAGAATCTGTGAGATTTCACCTTCAGGACCCAGTGATGTCATTACGCTGTGCTCTGTTGCCTGAACTGAAAAACCGTATAAAGTTGAGTCATTGTAGTAGTTTTCAGGTATGGTAAGTGCAGGTATTGTGTCAGTTCCAGAAAAGCTCAATAAGTGTGCTGAACCTGAAAGCATTGATGACTCGGTTGATGAGGCTCCCCTGTAACCAAAGTCATGAAGCATAAAGTCAAGATTGTCCTTGGCTGATCCTGTAACTTCAAGATAGAAGTTAGCAAGTTTTCTCACCTCAGCAGACAGTGTTGCAACGGTTGAAGGATACCAGACCTGAAGCAAAAGAGACTCCAGATAGTTTACAAGCCAGAATGATTTTTCATCAGTGTTTTCAACAGTCATAAGCACATTGCTTACATCAACTGGTGTTCCCTCAGGCACTGATTTTATTTCAATCGGAAGCTTTCCGTCGTGTTTATCCAAAATATACTCCCAGCCCTCACGGTTGAAGATGCCTTCACCAATGTGATTGGCTATTAGCTCATCAGCTTGGTTAATCTTTTCTTCTGTTACGACTTGACCTTCAAGGTATTTTTTGATTATATACTGAAGACCGTAAAAGACAGTCTTGTTAAACTCGGCACCCACCCTGCTTTCAAGATAGGAATATATCTTTTCAGTTCCCTCAGGATAGAAATAGTGGTGAGTTACCTTATAACTGTCAGTTAAAAGACAAATATTGTTTTCAATCATGATATCACTTACATTAATGTTTGTAAGTTGATATTAAAAAAATTATCTAAAAAAAGTAAAAAAGAAAAGCCTTAAAGGAGGAAGTTTAAAGCTCACTTTTAATCTGTTTAATTTGCCTGATGGAAAAGCCAGTCATCCTTGAAATGATTTCAAAATCAATTCCTTCGATGATTCCTCTTTCGACAGTTTGTAATACGCCTTCAGCTATTCCATCATAATAGTATTCTTCATACCCACGTCCGTATTTAGAAACAATTTCTGCGACTTTTGGATTTTCCATATCATCCCTTAACATTTTAACCATCTCTGACATTTCATCTTCATCAAAAAATCTTTTGAGAACTTCCTTTTCACAAAGAACAATATCATTTTTAAAGTTCTCATCAGATATATTCGCACGCCCTATCAAAAAGCAAATAACCTTCATCAAGGTCTTTTGGGGTAGGTCAATATCCATATCTGGCAAGATTAGCAAATCAATTGCTTCTCTTTTAGATAGTTCCTCTTGAGTGATAACTTTATAGATTAACTTATTTAAAACTTCCCAACCATTAATTTTTTTAGTGTAGATAATATCCGGATGGAAATTCAAATTACGACCTATCTCTACATTATCTCTACCCCAATTCGGATTACTGGTGTTGATTACACCACACCTAACACCTAAACCATCATTATTTGGATCACAGCGAAGTGATTTACAATAGCTATATATATCTACCAATTTATCTTCACTTAATGGTGAAGATTGAAATTCAACATCCCAAATGCAAATACCATCAATTTTACAGGTTATGTCCCTTCTTTGGGCCGTAGTGGCTATTTCAGTATCCATGAATGATATTTAATCACCTTCTTCAAAGAAATACTGGTGCAAGTCAATACCTAAACGTTTGTACATGAATTTATACGATTTGTCAGTAGGTTGATGCCTATTTACACTCATAGAAATTCTCATTGTATTTTTAATCTTAGCTAAAATTAACTGTCTAGACAAATAATACATTGAATTTAAAAGTATATAAATGGTTTAGTTTTAAATTAGAGCAATTTAACAAGGTTAAAACAATATTGCAGAGATTATAGAAAAAATCGAAGTCAAGTCAATAAAAAAAATTAAAAAAAATAGGGTTATTCATAACCCTTTGTTAGTTTTCTGTAGTGTGCCTGCGGATGGTCACACATTGGACACTTTTCAGGTGCTGTTTTGCCCTTATGGAGATATCCACAGTTGTTGCATTTCCAGACAATCTCTTTTGGCTTTTCAAACACCCTGTTTCTAGTGATATTTTTTGCAAGAACCTTATAGCGCTCCTCATGAGCCTTTTCAACTGTTGAAGTCCTCTCAAAAAGTTCTGCAATATCTCTAAAGCCTTCTTCACGGGCGGTTTTAGCGAAGTTTTTGTACATGTCAGACCATTCGTATTTTTCAACTTCCATTGACTCCTTAAGATTGGTCAAGGTATCTGGAACCTTACCTCCATGCAAGAGCTTGAACCAGACTTTTCCATGTTCCTTTTCGTTTGCTGAAGTTTCAAGAAAGATATCCTTGATTTCTTCAAAGCCGTCCTTTTTTGCCTGTGAGGCATACCATTCATATTTCATATGAGCAAAGGCTTCGCCTTCAAGAGCTGTCATTAAATTTTTTTCTGTTTTTGAACCTTTTAATTTAGGCATATTATCAACTCCTTAAACTAAAAGGCTTTTTTATCATATAAAAAGCTTTGGTGATTGTTTGGTTACTAAAAAAGAAAAAGAGAAAAAAGAACTAGATGTAGCTAGTATCTTGTTTTCTGAAGTGTGCTTGTGGGTGATCACATAATGGACAAACTTCCGGAGCTTCTTTTCCATAATGGATGTATCCACAGTTATTGCATTTCCAAGCGATTTCCTCGTCTTTTTTAAAGACTTTATCTGCTTTGATTTTATCGGTTAATGCATTGTATCTGTCTTCGTGTGCCTTTTCGGTTGCACCTGCTGCATCGAACAGGTCTGCAATGTCATCAAAACCTTCCTGGCGTGCAGTTTCAGCGAATTCTTTATACATTGAAATCCATTCTTCATGTTCGCCTGCTGCTGCATCTGCAAGGTTTGTTAATGTGTCAGGCACTTTGCCTCCGTTTAAGAGTTTAAACCAGATTTTTGCATGTTCCTTTTCATTGTCGGATGATTCCTGGAAAATCTCTTTGATTTCAACATAACCGTCCTTTTTAGCCTGGGATGCGTAGAATTCGTATTTTACACGTGCCTGGGATTCACCGGCAAGTGCTGCTTTCAGGTTTTCTTCAGTTTTTGTTCCTTTTAAATCTGCCATGATAATCAACTCAAAAAGATTAGGGCTTATTTGAAGTTGGTAGCCCTCTCTTCAAAGTGTGCTTTTGGAAGTCCGCATACAGGACATTTTTCAGGAGCATTTGGTCCTGAGAAAACAAATCCGCAGTTTTCACATTTCCATTCAATGTCAGCATCTTTATTAAATACTTTATCTGCTTCGACGTTTGCAAGTAATGTTCTGTATCTTTCTTCATGTTCCTTTTCGATTGCTCCCACCTTTTCAAATAAAAATGCAATCATAGGAAATCCTTCTTCACGGGCAGTTTCAGCGAATTCTTTGTACATTGCTGTCCATTCTTCGTTTTCACCGTCTGCTGCTGCATTTAGGTTTGCTACAGTATCTGGAATTTCTTCATCATGTAAAAGTTTGTACCAGATTTTAGCATGTTCCCTTTCGTTTTTGGAAGTTTCCATGAAAATATCGTGGATTTGAAC
>CAZOYH010000117.1:0-5200 GCA_964583995.1 uncultured Methanobrevibacter sp. | reverse complement strand
AAAATATGAATAATTTTTTTAAGGTGTGAATTAAATGCAAGAAGAATATGCAATAAAATTATTCAATGAATATAAAATAAGAACCAAATGGGATTCCGAAATCGAGGATTACTACTATTCAATAATTGATGTTGTAGCAGTACTTTCAGAGAGTAAAAATCCTAGAAAATATTGGAGTGTATTAAAATCTCGTTTAAATTCTGAAGGTGTTGAGTTGGCTACAATTTGTAGCCAACTGAAATTGCCATCACATAAAGATGGTAAAATGTATAAAACTGATGTTGCAAATACCAAACAGCTTTTCAGGTTAATTCAATCCGTACCCTCTCCAAATGCAGAACCATTCAAGCAATGGTTGGCCCAAGTTGGTGCAGAAAGACTTGAAGAAATAGCTGATCCTGAGCTTGCTTTTCAAAGGGCAGTATCCACTTATCGTGAAAAAGGATATTCTGATGAATGGATTAATCAAAGATTAAGAAGCATTGATATTCGCAACGAATTAACTTCAGAATGGAATCGTGTAGGAGTTAATGAAGGTAAAGAATATGCAATATTAACTAATGAGATTACTAAAGCATGGTCTGGAATGACAACCAAGGAATACAAACAATACAAATGACTTAAAAAAGAAGGTCTCAGAGACAACATGACTAATTTGGAATTGGTATTGAACATGCTTGCTGAAGCTTCAACAACTGCAATCAGTAAAAACGAAAATCCTGATGGCTTTGAAGAAAGTAAAAATATTGCTAAACGTGGTGGGAGTGTAGCAGGTAATGCCCGAAAGGACTTGGAAGAAAATTTAGGCCGCCAAATTGTTAGTAAACAATCATCAAAGAATCCAAAATTACTGGACGACACTTAATTGAGTGTACTTTTTGTAAGGCTTCATTATAATTAATATATTCGCTGGAGGGGACTATGAATCCCCTACTTATTTTATTTTTCGTTATGTTTTTTGTTGTTTTATAATTTGATTAATTCACCAGTATTACTTTAGTATAAATCATAATTATTTATTATTTGAATGTTGGGAGGTTACGCACTAAATCTATCCAAGATTCTGGAAATAATAATATCTTCCAAAATTATTTAAATCTAATTTTACATAATAGTTACTTGGTTAGCTATTGGAGGATATTTTCTTGTTAAATAAAATGATATTACTTCTAACAATGTTTTTCATGATTTTATTATCAGTATCTGTTGTTAGTGCAGATGATATAGGAGACGTAACTGGTGATGGAAGCACTTTGGAGTTATCTAATTCATCAGTAGTTATTGAGGAGGCTAATGCTACTGTAGGCTATGAAACTCCTCTTGTTGCAAAGGTCACTTCGGATAATTTCCTTGTTAATGAGGGTATTGTTACTTTTTATGACAGTAATGTTGAAATAGGTAATTCATCTCTTAGGAATGGAATTGCAAGCATTAATTTCACACCAAAAACAGCAGGAATCCATACAATTGATGCAATTTTTACTTCTGATAGTTATTTAAGTTCAAATTTTACAGCTCTGTTAAATATAAGTAAGGCAAAAGCGGATTTGTTTGTTAATCAAACTCCTGCCAGTGATTTGTCGGGCGATATTATTGTTTCTGTTTCTATTTTATCAAATTCAAAACCGGTTAATGAGGGTACAATCGAGTATTTTGTAAATGGTAATCTGATTGGAACGGGATATGTTTATAATGGAATGCAGCGTATGAGATACACTCCAGATTCAACAGGTTCGCAAAATCTTGAAGTTGTTTTTGGTGGAACAGATAACTATTATGTTTCTTTGCAAAACAATTCATATTCCATTGTCACTAAGACAAACATTTCTGCAAAACAGGTCACTACTGTTTATAATGGTGGCAAATATCTGGTTGCAACTTTAACAGACATTGATGGAACTCCTGTTGGAAATGCTACATTAACTATTTTCATTAACGGTGCTTTAAAATCTTTTACAACTGATAATGATGGTCAAGTTAACTTATTAACTAATGGGTTGGCTCCAAATGCGTATGATGTAGTAATCGCTTTTGATGGTGATGATAACTATGAAAATTCAACATTCACAGCAAAGGTTATTGTTAAAAAGGCAACTCCTAAACTGACAGCTAAAAATATGGTCTTTAAGGTTAAAACCAAAACTAAAAAATATGTCATTACGTTAAAGAGTAACCAGAATAAGGTAATGAAGAAAGTTAAACTCACTCTTAAGGTTAAGGGCATAACATATAAGGCAACCACTAACAGTTATGGTAAGGCCACTTTTAAAATTACTAAACTGGCAAAAAAAGGCAAATTCACAGCAGTAATTATGTATGCTGGAAATAAGTATTATAATTCTTTAAAAAAATCAGTAAAAATCACTGTTAAAAAATAAAAATTGTGAAGAAGCTAGAATGCTCCTCCACCTCCACCACCTGATCCTCCTCCGAAGCCACCGAAGTCACTTGAATCTGAGGAAGGATTTGCAGCACTTACACCAGTGTCAAATGCATGATGCATCATATAGTATCCGCCGTAGTAGTGGTACATGTATAGGCCGTCATCAAATTCATGGATATTTGGAACATGCAGTTTCATGGCTTTGTAAACCTCGTCAGCTACTCCAAGAGCGCTTCCATAAACAAGGTACTTATTCCATATAACTATTGATTCCGGAGGGTGTTCGTTGATTAAACTGTTGTCTTTTAAGAAATTCTTGAAATTTCTCCATTTGAGATAGAAGGTCCTACCACTTTCAGTCCATCTTCCAAAAATATCATCATCCAGACGTCTTAGGATTATTGAAAATATGACTAAAAATACTCCTCCAGCAACGGCATAAATTCCGTTTGCGAGATTTGTAAATATTCCTAAAGCTCCAATTATTATTCCAAATACAGTTCCCAGTCCGGAAATTATTTTGATTAATTTTGCACCGGTACTGTCAAAGAATTCATCTTGATTGATACTGTTTTTGACTTCATCTTCCCAGTTTTCGATTTGACTCATGAACCATTTCGCTTCACTTTCTGAGGATAGCTGTCCATTTAATTTTGATAGATTTAATGCATTATCGACTGCAAAGTTGGATAATGTGTTAAAGACTATTCTTTCACTTCTGCTTAACTCATCTGTTTTTTCATGATTGAATGTTAAAATCAAGTCGTTTGTATCGCTTTCAACATTATTTTCAGTGAAAATCTTAAAGACTTTCTTATCTATCAGATTCATTATTGAAGCCTCGAATCCTTTCATGTTTGGAGTTCCAATGTCCTTTTTGTTTTCAATCATTGCATTGATGACTTCAGGAGGGTCATTTGTAGGCAAGTCCCTCTCATAGATGCCATCATACATTACCTTAGGTTCCCTACCATATTTGAAGTATGTAAATGCAGCTCCAATAGGGCTTAATATAGATAATAATCCTAAAACCAAGAAAGTGGTATTCCAGAAATTCCTTCCGTTAATACTGTCTTCGAGGTTTTTCATTATCATGTCCCGACCATTTTGGTTTACATGTTTTGCATAGGTTGCATCATCAAAGTCACTTAATGGCATCAAAACAAGAGCTTCATACATTTCTCCTTCCGGTATGTATGTAGTTTCGGCAGTGATGGTATCACCATCCAAGTCGCTGGAATAGGTATATTCTTCTGGATTCAAGAAATATGTGTTGTTTTGACTGCCTGGAAGATTGATAATGGCTGTTAGGCTTCCAACTCCAACGTCCCATTCTTCACCCCAGAGCTTGTACTGTAGTCCTCCAACATCATTGAAAAGGGTCACTACATTTTGCATGTCATAGCTGATGTAGACTGACACATCACAATCTCTTATTCCTTTTGTGTGAGCCTCATCAGAGTATAAATAGATTTTCAAGTGCTTATATCCACCGTCATCACTTTCTTCTAAAACAGGATATGCACCGTCTGCGGCAATTTCTATATTGCTGATGCTTTCGCCGCTTTTTAGAGGGATGTCTCTGTAAACACCATTGAATTTCCCGTCAAATGAATAATCATACCTTTCGTCCACATGTAGCAGACCATTACTTCCAACTGTCAGCTCAACGATTGCATAATCGATTGTGTAGCTTCTGTCGTCATCGGCTGCAACCATTGAGAGTGTTGAAAATAATATTAAAAAAAGTAAGATTATACTAAATGTTTTTTTAACATTCATATAATCTCTCCAATTTTAGAATTCAACTTTAGGAACTGCTTTTTCTTCTACTGGAGCTTCAAAGTATACTTCTTCTTTAAATCCGAACATTTTTGCAAGTATGCTGCTTGGGAATTTTTGACAGGCATTGTTGTATTTTAAAACAACGTCGTTGTAGAACTGTCTTGCATAAGCAATTTTGTCTTCGGTTTCACTTAATTCGCCTTGTAACTGTTGGAAATTACTGTTTGCTTTTAAGTCAGGATAGTTTTCAGCAACTGCAAACAATGTTTTTAATGCACCTGTTAACTGGTTGTCTGCTGCGCTTACTTCTTCAACACCTGAAGCGTTCATCACTCCAGTTCTTGCTTTTGTAACTTCTTCAAGGACTCCTTTTTCGTGAGCAGCATAGCCCTTTACAGTTTCTACCAGATTTGGTATTAAGTCGTTTCTTCTCTTAAGTTGGACATCGATTTGTGAATAGCTGTTTTTCACACGGTTTCTAAGTCCAACGAGATTGTTGTACATGTGTATTATTGTTACCACAATAAAAATTACAAGAATTATGACTATTATTGTTATTAGCCAACTCATTTTATCACCTATTAATAGGTTTAATATATGTTTAAAATATAATTTTCTTTTTAATTTCGAATTTAATAATTTATCTTTTTTTCAGTATTTTTAAAAATCTGGCTTTTAAGCAATACCTTTATATAGGTGTAAAATAATATATTATCTTATCATATTATTCTAGACAATATGATGTACAAGTATTTGCTAACTATTTGATGCCGAGATAGTCTAGCCTGGTAAGGCGCGAGACTGGAAATCTCGTGGGCGTTCAGCCCTCCTGGGTTCAAATCCCAGTCTCGGCGTTTATTAGTTTTTAACTATATTTTTTTAATAAATCTTTAAAAATACTTGTTAAACTGATATTTATGCACTCTTAGCCAGTAGGCTAAGTTTATAACTGTTGAAAGAACTGTGTTTTGATTTTTTCAAAACATTCGAATCTATATTTTACGTCTCGTAGGTTCGCTCTATAAATGGAGG
>CAZOYH010000116.1:0-5236 GCA_964583995.1 uncultured Methanobrevibacter sp. | reverse complement strand
AGTAATTAGTTTATTGAATTTATTATCTACTGCCAAAACACCTATCTTTCAAATATGCCCTCTCTCCTCCTATTACTTCAAACTGTTTATATTTTTTTTTAATTATGGTGATGAAGTTGTTTTAAAAAATGAGGGATAATAAGAGTTAGTCTCTTATTAATCAGTTTTGTTCAAATCTTTTAGGTAAATTTTATCATCACAGATTGTATCTACTAAATCCATATCGTGACTTACAAGTAAGAATCCCATTTTCCTCTGTTTTACTATTTTTAAAACGGAATCTAAGATTTGTACTTGTGTAATTGCATCAAGCATTGTGGTCATCTCATCAGCTATTAAGAATTTTGTATTTGGATTTAGAGACCTTAAAACAGAAAATCTTTGAAGTTCTCCTCCCGATAGTTCTTGGGGAAATCTTGTAAGCCATGACTTTTGTATACCGAATTCTTCTAGAGCTTCATCACTAACGATCCATGATTCTTCTAAAACTTGTTTCATTTTCCATTTTGGATTCATTACCTTTTCTGGATGTTGATAAATTAATTGGACTGGTTTAAATCCTTTTTTGGGCAATGATTTATCATCAAATGTCACGCTACCTTCAAATTTTGTGACATATCCAGATAGAATCTTGCATAGTGTTGATTTTCCACTTCCACTGTCTCCAATTAATCCAGTGACTTTGTTGTTGCCTAATTTTAGATTAATATCTTTTAATAAGTATTTCTTGGCTGAGGGGTATTTAAATGAAATATTTGTTGCTTTAAGTTCCATTTTATGCACCTTCTTCATAATTGAAGCATCTAACTTTTTTCTTTCCAATATCAATTAACTCAGGTCTTTCTTCTTTACATCTGTCAAGTTTTATTTCGCATCTGGCATAGTAGGGGCAGCCTTCTTGTATTTCTCCATGTAGTGGCTGGTGTCCTTTTGTTAGTTCAAATCCATTTGCAGGCAGAGCTTTGAAAAGTGATTTTGTGTATGGATGAAGTAAGTTTTCTCCATCACCGGTAAAATCTTCTTTTAATGCAATTTCAATTACATATCCCGAATAGAATATCCCTATTCTATCAGCTACTTCAAGTGCTGCATGAATATCGTGTGTGATTAAAAGAACTCCAATTCCATTTTCTTTCATGTGTTTGAAATGATTTAATGTTTCTTTTACTGTTTTTTCATCAAGTCCTGGTGTTGGTTCATCTGCTACCACTAATTTGGGGTCTGACAGTAATGCAGTTGAAACAAGTACTTTTCTTGCCATCCCTCCAGATAATTGGAATGGATACATTTCATCCACTTCTGGTCCCAAATTATAATGTTCAAAGATTTCTCTTTGTTTAATTTTCTTTTCTTTTTTCTCTTCATCGCTTTGTGTGTTTCCAATTGCCTGGTCAGATATTTTCATTAATGGATCTAAGAAGTTAACTGATTGTGGCACAAGCACTATGTCTTTTCCTCTTATTTCTTCTTTGTCTTCTTGCGATAATTCTTTTCCTTTGTATTTTATTTTCCCATTTAGGTTTGCATTATCTGGTAAAATTCCAAATATGGCATGAGCTAGCAAACTTTTACCTGATCCGCTTGAACCTAAAACAGCTAGTATTTCTCCTTCGGATATGTCCAAGGTTAAATCGGTAATTACTTTTAAATCACGTTGATTCAGACCTTGGGTATATTGAATAAATGAAATTGAAACATTTTCTACATCTAATAGTTTTTCCATTTAATCACCTTGTGACTTATTCATGATTTTCAAATGACAATGTTTAAATACTAATTTGTACTTTATCAATATTAAAGTTATTCAAAATTAATAAAAAAGTATTACTAATAGAATAAAATAATGTAAAAAAGTAATACTAATTTGTGGTGTTAATAATGAATGTGGAAATAAAGCAGTTAAGCAATGATTCTAAACAAATTAGGGATGTTCAGAAATTCCTATTTAAGATGATAAAACTTGAATTTGGTTATGATTATGTTCCTGAATGGCATCAGGATATTGTAAATATGGAAGAATATTATATTCGTCCTGAAAAAAACAATTTTTTTGTTGCATATGCAGAAACAGGTGAAATTATAGCAACTATTGGCATTAGAGCTTATGATAAGGATTTTCCAGAATTCAGACATTTGTATTCACAAGATACCACTTCAAGTATTTGGAGATTATTTGTAGATAGGAGATGTAGACGTTGTGGGCTAGCTTCAAAAATTTTTTCTATTGCTGAGAACTTTGCAAATGAAGTTGGCTACAATGATATTTATCTCCATACTCATAAAAATCTTGATGGAGCTATTAAATTTTGGACAAAAATGGGTTTTGTTGTTGTTTTGGATGCTGAAGATGATTTAAAAACAGTTCACATGGACAAAGAGATTCATGAATTGGAAATTGCATCTCAAACAATTGAGTTAAAGCATGCTGTAACATTATGATTTAATATATTTCTGAGTATGTGGGCAGGCATAGATGCATTTTCCACATATAGTATCGGCTTTTCCTAAATTTTCTTCAGAAATCTTTAGAGCATATTTTTCGCATTTTTTATCATCATAAAATTCATTTCTTTTAAGTTTATAATTCCATTCAATTCCACTTATTGCACCACCAAGACAAGTATCTTTACATATTTCACATTTTCCACATTTTGATTTAAGTATTGGCTTTCCAATATCTAAAGGAGCATCTGTTAAAACTGATGACAATCTTAGGGCAGATCCATATTTTGTTGTTGTAAACAAAGCTGATTTTCCAATCCATCCCAATCCTGCACGTGTTGCAATGGTTTTATGGGGTAATTCAAAAGAATTGAATTCACCAAAATCAGTTCCTAATCTTTTTTTGGTTTGTGCATAAGCATTGTAACCTAGGTCAATTAAATATTTTTCACATTTTTCTCCAATCTCGTCTAGTCTTGAGTTTAGGCGAACTAATTCTTCTAAATACTCTTGTGTAGGTGCATTTTCCATATCTCTTATAATTTCTTTTGGATATGTTATGAAAAAGACAACTCCATAATTTAATCCGGGTTTGGTTGTGAAGTTCTCAATGTCAGCAAATCCAACTTCTGTTGCACCATTTTTTAATAAATATTTCTTTAGTTTGGGAGATAAAGCCATGGGCGAATATTTGCTAATTCAATTATTTAAATTTAAGTTTTGTATTACTTTTTATCTTATTTAATCTAATTAAATTGTTTATTTTATCATATTCATTATAACTAAATTTTATATCATGTTTGATTTAATTTTAGCACTGTTTATATTTTTAGAGAATTATTAAATTTTGTTTATTTATCCAATTAAAACTTAAAAGTAATAAATACCTTTTTATATTATTTTGGGTAATTATTACATAATATTAAAATAACACTAAAAAGTATTACTTATTGAGTATTTTTTAACTTAAAAGTATTACTTATTATTTTGATATGTTGATAATGATTATGGTGAAATTTTATGGATAAAAAATTATTAATCGGTGGAGCTGTAGTTCTAGTGGTTATTATTGCAGCTGCAGTCATGTTTATGGGCGGTTCAAGTGACTCTGATCCAACTCATTTAACTGTTGCAGCACATAGTAATATTGCAGAACCGGAATCTGGTTTTAACCCAATTACTGGTTGGGGATGCGGACACCAGAATTACAATCCATTAGTGCAAAGTTGTTTATTTAAGACTGATGAAAATGGAGATATTGTTCCAGATCTTGCTACTGATTATTCAATTAGTAGTGATGGCTTAACTTGGACAGTTAATGTAAGAGATGATGTTGTATTTTCAGATAATTCAACATTTGACGCAAATGATGTTGCTTTCACATTTAACACTGCAAAAGAAACTGAATCTGATTTGGATTTAACAAATATTGATAAAGTAACTGCTGTAAATGATACCTGTGTTGAATTTAAATTAGTTGAACCAAGATCTACTTTTATTTATGATTTAAGATATTTGGGTATTGTACCTGAAGAATATGATGAAGCTACTTACGGTGAAAATCCTATTGGGACCGGACCTTATGTATTGGACCATTGGGATAAAGGTCAACAAGCAATATTCACACTAAATGATAATTACTACGGTGATACACCATACTTTACACAAATTACCTACTTGTTCCCAGAAGAATCAACTTGGTTAGAACTTGCCAAATCTGGTGATGTTGATGTTGTGCCGGTTGCAACTTCTGCATTAAACCAAACTGTAGATGGTTATCAATTCTATGAAGTATCTGCTGGAAGAGCACAAGGTGTATCCTTACCATACTTTGAAGATACTGGTCTTGTAAGTCCGGCTGGTTCCAAAATAGGTAACAATGTCACTGCTGATAAAGCAATCAGAGAAGCATTAAATGTAGGTGTAGACCGTCAGACAATGTGTGATGAAATATTCTCAGGTCATGCTACTCCAGAATATACTAGTGTAGACACAAGAGATTATGCGAATCCTGATGCTAAAGTAGAAGATGCAAATGTTGATGAAGCAAAACAAATCCTAAAAGATGGTGGATGGGAAGATACTGATGGTGATGGAATCGTTGAAAAAGATGGTGTAAAAGCATCATTTGATTTATATTATCCTCCGGATTATCTTGACAGACAATCCTTATCAACAGTATTTGCTGAACAAGCAAAAGAAATAGGAATAGAAGTCAACCTCGTTGGTGCTGATTGGGATACAATATATCAAAACATGTACAGCTCAGCAGCATTGATGCAACAGACTTCTCCAGACCCATACAAATCCATCTATCAGCAATACCACAGTAAAGAAGCAGATGATTTCTATATGAATCCTAACTTATACAATAATTCTGATTCTGACAACTTAATGGAAGAAGCTATGCATACTAGTGATTTAACTCAAGCTGACAGCTTATGGGCTCAATCCGCTCTCGTTAATGGTGGAGGTTGGGGTCCTGCTGGTGATGCTCCATTTGTATGGTTAGTCAACTATGATTATAACTATTTCATTAAAGAAGGTATTGATATTGGAAATCAACCTGACGGTTTAGGAAACGATGTTTTAATTAATATCTGTGATTGGACAAGAACCAATTCCACAGCTTAAAACATTTTTCCTTTTTTTATTTTTTTTAAAAATGTAGGGGGGTTCATTTCATTGAATAAACAAAAAATAGCAAAATTTTTTGGTTTAAAATTAATTCGTTTCATGATATTGATGATTGCTGTTGCAATTTTTAGTTTTGTATTATTAGATTTATCCCCTA
>CAZOYH010000115.1:0-5277 GCA_964583995.1 uncultured Methanobrevibacter sp. | reverse complement strand
GATGAAAGAGTGCTTGTTACTACACTGACAAAAAGGATGGCTGAGGACTTAACAGACTATTATGCAAGAATAGGCGTTAAGGTAAGATATATGCACTCTGAAATCGATACATTGGAGAGAATCGACATTGTCGATGACTTGAGACGTGGTAAGTTTGACGTATTGGTTGGTGTTAACCTCTTAAGGGAAGGTCTTGATTTGCCTGAAGTCTCTTTAGTCGCTATTTTGGATGCGGATAAGGAAGGGTTTTTGAGAAACGAAACATCTCTCATACAGACCATCGGGCGTGCAGCAAGAAACGTAAACGGCCGTGTAATAATGTATGTGGATGAAATGACAGATTCCGTTCAAAACGCCTATGACATTACACTTAAAAGGCGTAAACTCCAGATGAAATACAATGAAGTTCACGGAATCACACCGAAATCCACACAAAGAACCCTAAAAGAAAAGATTAAAAGTGAAGATGAAAAATATGATGGAATTGGAACTCGCGTTGAAAATATGCCTAAGGATGAGCTTCAGCTGTTAATCAGGGATTTGGAAAAGGATATGAAAGATGCAGCTTCAAGGCTTGACTTTGAACGTGCTGCTGATTTGAGAAACAAATTATATGCTTTAAAAGGTTTTGAAAAGAAGTATTGATTAGTTAAGGTATTAACTAATCAAGTTTTAAACCATTATTAACCTCGTCAAGGTATTCCTGGGAGTGCAGTTCTTCAAATACTTCTTCACTCATACTATCACTCATCAATTCTCGATTAATGTATCTTTCAATTTGTTCTTCAACTGTGATTTTGTGCTTTTTTGCTTCTTTTTCAACAAATGCTTTGAGTTTTGAATCTGTAAATTCGTAATTGAGTATCATAATTTCTCCTCTTAGATGTCTGTAAGAATGTTTAATCCTTTAATTTTTTTGAAATCACTGTCAAATGTTACAATATCTTGGATGTTCATAATTAACATGGTATTGATTATGGTGCAATCATTGAAATTAATGGAATTGCCATACCATGTATTAATCTCTAATGATTTCAAGTAATCTTGTTTGGTTAATGAGACTATCTGATGTTTTGAACGAAGGTCATCATAAACAGTATTTGCTAATATGTCTCGTTTGGCTGTTCTGTTAAGTGTTTCAATAAGAACAGTTGTGTTTATTACTGTTTTTTCATTTAATGAATTTATTTTTTCATTAATTTCTAATGATTCCTTATGATGCACATCTTTTTTGTCTGTTAATCCCTTAAAATAGCTTGTATCAAGAAATATCATAAAAATTTCTCCTTGAAATTATTTTTCATCAGGATATGCCATTCTGATAAAAATTTCATCCATACCTGTATTGTCGCATGGTTGAATTCCTCGTTTTTTGTCTTTTTCAACGTTTCTTTTAGATCTTTCTTTCCATTCTTCCCAAGTGAGGGGTTTTGGTTCGTAGAAAAATTCATGATACAAAGCTCTTCTGATATATCTGTCAATTAACTCGCTGACGCTGATGTTTAGTTTTTCTGAATTTTTTTTTAGTCGTGTTTCTAACATGTCATCACCAACTATGGTTATTTTTTTATCTGACATAGCAACACCTCATAATTGGTAATATGTATGTTTTTTGGAGGTTTAAATAATTATGTGCGATTACCAACCATGAAGTATTACTTATTTTAAAATTAGTAATACTTAATATATAAATCTTTCTTTTAAAATTTAAAAGTTTAATCAAAATAATTTTTTAGCAAAAAACAATATTGTTCTAACCTTATTTTTTAATTAGATAATTATAATATTGATATAAGATAAACAGAAAGTTTTATAACCTTTGATGATAATATAATATCATGAAAAACAATTTCATCTTTGGGCATTACTAAACAAATGCTCTCTGAAATACTTTAAATACTATTTTGTTCTAATATCATATAACTAATTGAGGAGTTAATCATGGAGAATAAAAAACAAATTGTTATAAAAGGCGCACGTGAGCACAATCTGCAGGACATTGACGTTAGTGTTCCACGTGACGAATTCATTGTTATTACAGGAATCAGTGGGTCCGGAAAGTCTTCACTGGCTTTTGATACAATTTATGCTGAAGGACAGCGCAGATATGTCGAATCACTTTCAGCTTATGCAAGGCAATTCCTGGGTCAGATGAAAAAGCCTGAAATGGAATCAATCGAAGGGCTTTCACCGGCAATTTCAATTGACCAGAAGACAACAAGGGAAAACCCAAGATCAACTGTCGGAACAATCACTGAAATTTATGATTATTTAAGATTATTATTTGCAAGAATCGGTATTCCTCACTGTCCAAACTGCGGACGTGAAATCTCACAGCAGACCATAGGACAAATCGGAGAGTCAATAATCGAGGAAGGAGAAGGAATTAAAATTCAAATCCTCTCACCGGTTGTTCGAGACAAAAAAGGTCAGCACAAGGATGTCCTTGATGAGTTAAGAAACAAGGGTTTTGTTCGTGTGCGTGTTGACGGCGAGATAAGAGACCTTGAAGAGGACATTGACCTTGCAAAAACCTACAGACACAACATCGATGTTGTGGTTGACAGGCTTAAAATCAGAAAGGACGTTGACTTTAAAAGAAGACTTGTCGATTCACTTGAAACCGCCGCAGAGTTTGCAGGGGGATTAATCACTGTATTATACACTACTGAAGACGATGAATATGAAAAGAAATACTCTGAGCATTTTGCATGTGTTGAGTGTGGTATAAACTTTGAAGAGCTGACTCCAAGGATGTTTTCATTCAACGCTCCTCAAGGGGCATGTCCTGAATGTAACGGAATAGGCTCCAAAATGGAAATAGATCCTGATTTGATTGTTCCTGATAAGACTTTAACACTAAATGAAGGTGCCATTGCTCCATGGTCAAAGTCATCCAAAAGGGAAAACTACTACTATCAGATGCTTGAAGCGGTTTCAAATCACTTTAACTTCTCAATGGACGTTCCGTTTGAGGAACTTGACAAAGAATATCAAAATACAATCCTCTACGGTTGCAATGATAAAATCCCATTCACTTTTAAAAGAAGAAACAAGTCCTACATGGTCAACCGTAAATTCGAAGGTGTAATTCCAAGAATGGAAAGACTGTACCTTGAAACCAAGTCCAATTACTCAAGAAAATACATCTCAAGGTTCATGAGTGACAGGAAGTGTCATGTCTGTGGCGGTAAAAGGCTTCGCCCTGAAGTTTTAGCCGTTACTGTTGGTGGAAAGTCAATCATTGACGTTTGTGATTTGGCAATCAAGGATTCATATCAGTTCTTTCAGGATTTGGAATTGTCAGAACGTGAAAACTTCATTGCAAAAGAGGTTTTAAAGGAAATTAAAGAGCGCTTGAGCTTTTTGGTTGAAGTTGGACTTGATTATCTGTCAATGTCAAGGTCTTCAGGTACCCTTTCAGGTGGAGAAGCCCAGAGGATTCGCCTTGCAACACAAATCGGCTCAGGTCTTGTTGGAGTATTATACATTCTCGACGAGCCAAGTATAGGTCTTCACCAAAGAGACAACATAAAACTCATTGAAGCTCTAAAAAGACTTAAAGACTTAGGAAACACTTTGGTTGTCGTTGAACACGACGAGGAAACAATCCTTTCAGCAGACCATGTCGTTGACATAGGTCCCGGTGCCGGTGAGCACGGAGGTAAGGTAGTGGCACAGGGAACACCTCTGGATATAATGAAAAACCCTGATTCACTTACCGGAAGATACATTTCAAGAGCTGAAAAAATCGACATTCCAAAAGAAAGGCGTCCCGGAAACGGTAAGTTCATTGAAATAAAGGGAGCTTGCCAAAACAACCTTAAAAACATTGATGTTGAAATCCCGTTGGGCAAGTTCACATGCGTTACAGGTGTGAGCGGTTCAGGTAAAAGCAGTTTAATCAATGATATTTTATATAAGGGAACCAAAGGCAAACTGTCCAAGAAATTCACATTTGCAGGTAAATACAAAGAGATTGAAGGGCTTAAAAACATTGACAAGGTAATTGCAATTGACCAGAAACCGATTGGAAGAACACCAAGGTCAAACCCTGCAACATACACAGGAGTATTTACCGATATCAGAGATTTATTTGCTTCAACTCCTGAATCAAAGGCAAGAGGATACAAACCTGGAAGATTCTCATTCAACGTTAAGGGCGGAAGATGTGAGGCATGTTCCGGTGACGGTATTGTTCAAATCGAAATGCACTTTTTAGCAGACGTTTACGTTCCATGTGAAGTCTGCGGTGGTAAAAGGTACAATGAGGAAACCTTAGACATCAGATACAAAGGTAAAAACATCTATGAAGTATTGGAGATGACTGTTGAAGAGGCATTGGAATTTTTTGAAAACATTCCAAAAATCACCAAAAAGCTTCAGACATTATATGATGTCGGACTTGGCTATATGAAAATCGGCCAGCCTGCAACAACACTTTCAGGTGGTGAAGCACAAAGGATTAAATTGGCAAAAGAACTGTCAAGAACAAGTACTGGTAAAACTCTTTACATTTTGGATGAACCGACCACAGGTCTTCACTTTGCAGATATCAAAAGATTGCTTGACGTGCTTGCAAGACTCACTGATTCCGGCAATTCAGTTGTTGTAATCGAGCATAACCTGGATGTTATAAAAACTGCAGACCACATTATCGATTTGGGTCCTGAAGGCGGTGACGGTGGAGGTGAGGTCATTGCAACCGGAACACCTGAAGAAGTTGCAGAGTCCGGAACATACACTGGTGAGTTTTTAGAGCGTATGCTTGATGAAAACATCACTCCTTATGCAAAGGAACTGGTTGAAGATATAGGAAAATAGATTTTTCTTATATTCTTTCACTATTTTTTCTATTTTTCATTTTATAATTTTATTAATGAATTCTTAAATTATCTAAACATTAATTAACTAATCTAATATTTTACAAAACTATTTAAATAGATTTAAATATTTCATTATATAACTTTTAATTATAGGATTTAGATAAGTTTAAATACTTTAAAAAAGCCTTATCTAAATACAATTATTGTCAGGTGATAATATGAGAGAGTTATATGAAAAGATGGTTAACGAATCTATGGCTGCTCAAAAGGCAGACGTAAGCGTTATATCAAAAAACAGGTACAATGACTTTAAGATAGTTGATGCAAAACCATATGCTGATGCTGTCTCAAACATGACTGCACTTGACAGTCAAGCAGAATCCGTAATCAACCTCCACAAGGATTCTGTTAAAAACCACTTCGAGATTTTATCTTCCATTACAGACACATT
>CAZOYH010000114.1:0-5293 GCA_964583995.1 uncultured Methanobrevibacter sp. | reverse complement strand
AATCTACTCGTAACTTGATTAGATTAGGTATAGCTGATGATGTCATATCTGAAGCCAATGGAATTGATTTAAAAACCATCAATGAACTTAAAAAAGAATTAATTGGTTAGATTTCTTCTAATCATTTAATTTGGATAATGGTTGAATTAAAAAGGTGGTTATTCTTTAATACTTATAAATATAATATTCCCGCCTTTAATGGTTTCTAGGCCGTTTTCGTTTTCAAGGACTAGATTTAAGTAATTATCAATTGCAATTATTTTTCCTTCGGTTTGATAATCTCCTCTTAAATCAACTGATACATATTTGTTTTTAAATTGTCTGAATAGTTTGTTTACATCGTCACTCATTTTTTCAAATCCTTGATATTCTACATTAATATTAATGTTTCAAGTTTAAATACTTTAATGTTTATAATATTATCATGGCAATAAATCAATTAGAAAGCAATTTAGAAGCTATTACCCGTACAATAGCACAACTTAAAAAAGACGGCTGCACTGATGAAAAGATTTTAAACGAACTTCGTGAAGAAAGGGATAAAATACTTAAAGACTTAAACATGTAAGTATTTTAATCTAACCATTCTTTTAATAAACCCATATCACTTGTTAAATCTAGTTTTAGAGGTGTTATGGTAGTTTTCTGTTTTATTTTTAATTCATATCCGTCGCTTCCGGGAAGATCTTCCTCATATGGAATTCCACCAATCCAGTAGTATGGCTTGTCTCTTGGATCCAGACGTTTGTGGATTATTGGTGTATACATCCTATGACCCAGTTTTGCAACTTCAAAATTCTCATCTGAAGGATTAGCAGGAACATTAACGTTTAAAATGTCAACTCCTTCAGGTAAACCTTTTTTTAGAACTATTTTTGCGAGTTTGTTAAGCATTTTACCTGCAAACGCAAAATCAATCTCAACGTCTCCGTTTTCAAATTTAACATCGTCTCTTGTAACTTCAAGTGAGATGGCTATTGTTGGTATGTTAAAGCTTGCAGCTTCAATTGCCGCTCCAAGGGTTCCTGATGTTGTAAGTTCGGCCTGTCCCAAATTGAAACCGGTGTTTATTCCTGAAATCATTATGTCTGGGGTCTCTTTCATTATTTCAAATAAGGCTAAAGTGACTGCGTCGGTTGGTGTGCCGCTAACGCCATAGCCTACACTTCCGTCTTTTAATGTGTATTCATTAACTCTTAATGGTTCATATAATGTTAGTGCATGGCCTATTCCGCTCTGTTGGGTTTGAGGAGCCACCACGTAAATGTCACATAAATCTTCAACCGCTTTTTTAGATGCAAGTATTCCTGAAGCGGTTATTCCGTCATCATTACTTATCAATGCTTTCATATTATAATTTGGGGTCTTTGTTTTTTAAATAATTTTTTGTTTGTAGAAATGATTAAAAAATTCTTTAAAACTTGATTGGGGATGTAATGCTGTGTTGTTTTACTGATTCTATTGTCATTGATTTTACTTCGTAAAATTGTTTTGACTTTGAAATATTGCCTTGATTTTGAAAAATTGTCCTAAAATCATATAAAAAAGTATATATACTGTGCAGATACATATTTTCACAAAAGTGATTTGTCACACTTCATAAAACTTAAAATAATTCACTGTTCAATATTATTTTATGAAATTAAAAGGAGGTGAGAGTATTTTGAAAGACCTCGAGGAAATTTTTTCACAAAATCCCGAGCCCTACAACTCGATATATAATCATTTGAGACTTACTGTTCTTCCAAAGTATCCCTGTTTGACATCTGTGTTTCAGGATAACTTTGATGAGGAGGGTAATCCTCAAGTTCAGTATTATATTCGGTATGCTGCTGATTTGTCTTTGGATGAATGGCATGAGCTATGTTTTGTAATCGAAAAAGAAGTATTTGATTTCTGCATTTCTTCTGGCATTGATGAAGAAATTTATGAGGAAATTGATTTCATCATTACTGTGGATGGTGATTATTTTGAAAAATACGGAAGGGGATTTTGAGGATATTTCTCCAAAAGAATTTCTTGATTTCGCTTGTGAATTAGATCAAATTAAAGATGATTTAAATTCAACAAATTCAGCTATTAACAGAACTATATACATGAGAATCTATTATGCTGTATTTCTCTTTTTAAGGGAATGGCTGAAGAAGTTCACTGATTATCAATCTAAGAGAGGTGAACATAAAAAATTATCTAAATTCATTAAAAAACATGGTCCTTTTGATAAAAAGAAGAATAATGAGATTTATAGGGATTTGACTCTTTTAAAAAAGCTCAGACACCAAGCTGATTACAAGCTTAAAATTCCTCAAAAAGGTTCTTCAAGTTATCAAAATTGGGAATTCACAAGCATTACTTCTGCATTTGAAATTGCAGAAGGTATAATTAAAACTTTTAATGATTTTAAAAGTTTTTAGGGTATTTTTTTTAAAACACCAGATTTTTTTGAGGTCAATTTTTCACATAGAAAACAATATTTGTGGTATTAAAAAGTTCGTGTCAATTTAGAATATAACACCTTATCATCAAATATATTTGCATTTTACTTTAAAAACAATGATTAAACGTTATTTCACTGATGAAAAAGAAATTAGGAGGTTGTTAACAATGATTACAAAAACTGTAAATCCTGAAAGTATGGATGAAATAGCAACATCTATTAACTACGAAGAAAAAATCGCAGAATTGAACACAGAAAAAAACATAAGAGACAGTATCATTGCAAAAAAACAAAAAGAACTCTTTGATAGTAAACAGGAACTAATTGAAAAAGATATAGAGATTGCCAAAAAAGATATGAAAATTATTGAAAATGAAGAAGCTCTTGCTGAAAAGGATGATGCTCTTGCACAAAAAGATAAAGCTCTTGATGAAAGCAATTCTATCATTGCTGAAAAAGAGGATGAAATCAGACAACTCAAAAAACGTATTGAATCACTTGAAAACGGTTCTGACCAATAATCACCCCTTAAAACCTATTTTTCCAACCATTACCTATACACCCATATGTCAATAATAACCTTTAATAATAATTTAATGTATAAAGTATAATATTAACAAAAATACACTAAAGGGTGGAAACTTGGAAAAACCACAATTGATTAATTTTATAGCGAAAGTAATGGAGGACTCTGGTTTTAAGGTTTATAAGAATTTTAAGACCTCACAAAGAGTTGTTGATATTTATGCTATTCTACCTACTACAATTGGGGATTTTGGGGTAGTTGTAGCATGTAAGAATTATGATAAAACATTTGAAATTGGCGTGGATGTTTTAAGGGAAATGGAGCAGGTCCAGGATAGTCTTAAAGCTTCTAAAGTCACTATTGTTGCTTCCTGTTATTTCTCTAATCAGGCTAAAAACTATGCTCTTAGAAAAAACATTAAATTGGTCGACAGAGACAATTTAGTTGAAATGGCTAAAAGATATCAGGAAAACATGGCACAGGAAAGTGCTGGTGCTTCCTATGATGGCGGATACGTTGAGGATGAATATCCTGAATATACCTACGATGCATCCGATATGGAGTATCTGATGCAGAGAAGAGATCAAAATCCTAATGTTTATAAAAATACATTATACAGACAGGTTGATGAGCCAAGAGTTGGCGGTTTGTCCAATCTTTTAAACAGAGGTCAAAGTGCTGCTGGAAGCCTGTCCAGTTATAATCCGGGTAATTTAGTTGGAAGCGGTAATTCCCTATTGTTTAGACTTATAAGCAATCCCATTGTTTTGATTGTTTTTGTTGTTATCGTTGCATATCTGATTGCATATATTTCAGGTAACCTGCTTAGAATGGATGCTGGCATAACCGGTTTAATTGAAATGTTTGTGGCATTACTCTTATCTTACGGTTTATCCTTCTATACTGAGCGAAACAGTGAGTTTATTATTAGAGGAACCTTTGTATTTTTCATTTCATTAATCATATTAATAATTTTGATTTTTGTATGATTATGTAGAGGAGTCCTATAAGATATAAGAACCATATCATAATGTCTGTTGGTCCGGTTTCTATCCAAATAATAGTGTGTGTTAATATTACAGAATAAATTCCTATTCCTATTCCTTTTTTTAGTTTATGGATGATTTCTAGAAATGCTCCCATAAATAACATCTGAACTGTCAGTCCGATTAGTCCAAAGTCTAAGTATACCGGTCCGAATAATGTTGATGTTAAACATACATCGTAGTGCAGTACGTACTGGCCGATGAATGTTCGAGGACTTCCTGATGAGAATATCATTGAAAGTATTTTCCCGTTTGTGGTTCCTGCAAGAGGTATTATTTTTTCAAAGACTTCCAAAGTGAATCCTGCCCTGTAAAAGATTAGTTCCAATGGATTCAGGGTCCATGTCTGGTTTGCAATTGACTGGGATGCGATGTATCCGACACCTATTATTCCGATGGCTATTATTGCTATGAAAGCTATTCCTGCTTTTCTTGAGATTTTATCCAGATAGTATAATGTGATGAATGAGCTTCCAAGAATTCCCAAAACGGAGGTTCTATAACCGTTAAGTCCGAAAACCAGTGCTCCTAGAAGGATTATAATTAGGTATTTTCTGTTGTAGTATTTTGCCAGTAAAAAGTTAAGTGTTATTAAAAACAGAGGATAGGCAACTCTCCAGATGTTAGTTGTTGCATTTGACTTTAAAACGCTGTCAAAAAGAGGTATTCCTCCAAGTAAGACCATGTTGATTGTCTGAAGAATTAGGGCGACAATTGCAAGGCTCAAAAGCAGTCTTTCACTTAAAAATGAAATGTCTTTTACTTTTTCTGGGTTTACTTTGTATTTTACAAGCAAGACTCCAACTGTAAATATTATGCATGAAAATATTATTGTCAGGATTACCTCTATGCTTAGGGGGTCTTCGAATCTGTAGTTAAACGATCCGATATAGCCCATCGCCAGAAAGGCAAGGATTGCAACAACAACAATCAGAGGATTGAAAAAGTCTCTTTTCATTTTAATCTCCTAGTTCCTTAGCGGATGTGGTGAAATTCGTTGCAAAGTTAGGCATTGCAGCTACATGGGTGTGAACATAACTTGCAAGAGTGTTTTTTTCCATAAAACCGTCCTGCAGGTCATATGAACCTTTACCTCTTGTGATTTTAAATGCCAGCGGATTTTTAAGTTCATTAACTATTACTTTTGAGTAGTGGAATTCATGGCCATGGAATCTTTCACCCTTTTTGGATATGATGTTATCCTGGGTTACCTCGGCAATGGTATATTTTAGTGCCTGAACCCTATCTGTCAGGATGGATTTGTATGGATAAATTCCGACTTGC
>CAZOYH010000113.1:0-5316 GCA_964583995.1 uncultured Methanobrevibacter sp. | reverse complement strand
GCTGGTCTTGACAATGTAGAAGACAAATTCACTGTCCCAATGTTCGGACACAGAGATGTTCTCAGATGGGAAGCATAAAGGGACAAGGAAAGAGCTTTGCTTGTTGAAGGTGACGTAAGAATACCATTCAAATATAATGATCCTTCAGAAATTGACCGTCCTGTAATGGTCAAGTTCCCAGGGGCAAGAGGGGGAAGAGGTTACTTTGTAGCATCCTCCACAGAAGAATTCGATGCTAAAATCGAAGCAATGAAAGCACGTGGATGGTTAGAGGACAGTGATGTAGAAGCAGCACACATAGAAGAATACGTTTCAGGTTGTAACTACTGTATACACTATTTCTACTCAGCTCTTGATGATACTGTTGAATTAATGGGTATGGACACAAGATACGAATCAAGTATTGACGGTTTTGTAAGAATGCCTGCTAAAGACCAATTGGACATTGACTTAAGTCCATCTTATGTTGTAACCGGTAACCACCCAGCTGTAATTCGTGAATCTTTACTTCCACAAGTATTTGACATTGCTGATAAATTAACTGAAAGTGCTAAAAAATTAGTTGCACCAGGATTGAACGGTCCATTCTGTATGCAAACCTTGGTAAATGATAATTTAGAAGTAATCTGTTTTGAAATCAGTGCTAGAACAGATGGTGGAACAAACACCTTCATGGATGGTTCTCCTTACTCCTACCTAACTTACGGTAAACCAATGAGTATGGGTAGAAGAATAGCTCTTGAAATCAAACGTGGTATAGAAAGAGATGAATTAGAAAAAATAATAACATAGAGTTATTATTTTTTATTTTTCTTTTTATTTTTGCCTATTTTTTGCTTTTTTTCGTATTCTTCTTTTGCTTTAGCACGGCTTCTTTTTGTCCATGCGCCAACAAAACCAACAAAAGCACCAACAAGAAGAATTATTAAAGTTACTGTTATCATTCCCTCTTCAGTTATAAAAAAGCCACTGAATTGACCTAAATATCCTTGAAAGGTCAATGCAATGATTGGAGTTGATGCAAATGCTCCGATTGCTGTTCCGGTTATCAAATCTTTTTGAGCATATCCTGCATATAATAGTCCAATTGCTGAGAATGGATATAACCAATCGTTAATTTGCCATCCAAATATAATAAATGCTGCAGCTATTGCTGCTCCAAATACTAAACCTTTAACATCAATACCTAAATCATATCTCATATTCATTTCTCCAAATTTTTGTCTTTAGAAGCTATTGCTCCCCCAATAGCTCCTGTAATTCCCATAACGATTGCATAATAGATTAAATATCCGATTACAACGGTTAAACTTGTGATTCCTGAAAGTGTAAATCCGGTTAATCCTCCGAAAATGCCAAGGAAACTTCCACCAACTGTTGCAACTAATACAAATAATATTGCACCAACAATAGTTCCTAATGCTCCTGCAACGGCAGCATTCCAGAGTCCGCCCAGTGTGCCTTCATGAGCAATATAACCTGTAATAAATCCTACAATTAACAATCCTATGAATTCATAATGTGCGAAAAATGATTTTACTATTACAGCTAGTATGAAACCAATAAATACTGCGCTCCATTTAGTCATCATATCACCTTGTATTACATTATGGAATTTGATTAATAAATGTTTTTATTTTTGCAGTTGGGTTTTCGATATCTTTTGAAGTTAAAAACATTGTTGAAAGTTGTGGTTTTCCTGAAACTTCTGCTATTTTTTCTAGTGCTTTTTCATATCCTCCACCTATGCAAGTACAAAATGATGCCATGTTTTTAATCTCTTGATTGTATTTGAGCAGATAAGTATAAATTGGTGTGCACATATTTGAAGCCCAAACTGGAGTTCCAATAATTACTAAATCATAATCTGCAGGATTTTTTGTTATTGGATTGATATCACTAGTTCTGCCCATTGATGCATTCATTCCTCCTTTCATATATCCAATTTTTCCTTTGTATTTGTCACCATCGGTTATTTCTTCAATGTCACAGTTCAATTCTTTTCGAATCATTTCAGCTATCTTTTTAGTCACGTTTGTCCTTGAATAGTATACAATCAATGTTTTCATAATATCACTTAATATATATCTCTTAATTTATCTTTAATTTGATCTAAAATTGCCTGATGCATTCTTTTAGTAAATTCTCCTTTGTCATTCTGATTTAAAACATCCAAATAACCTTGTGAAACTAGGTTAAATGCAAATGGGCTTGGTATTACAGTATCAATTGTTTTTATAGTCATTTCTTCTCTGTCAACCATTTCAATAACTTTCAGGGCATTTTTTATATCCATGTAATCTTCCATTGCTTCTCTTCTTGCCTCTTTTAGAATGGAGAAGTTGTCATCCATATCCTGAACAAATTTGAGAAGTATTTTCCCACGGACCTGCTGGCGGCCAACGGATTTTGACTCTCCTTTGTATCTTCTAAGTGTCATAAGTGACCTTCCGGCGCAATGCCTGAACCGTGAAGCCAATGTTTCGGTTTTATTTAGGGAATTTGTCAAAATTCTCTCGAAATTTTCCGGATTCAATTCCTTAAATGATTCCAGTCCTCCGATAACACCGTCTGAGCTTAAGTAAAAACCATTGTCGGAAATTGATATTGTCACATTTGTGTTGTACTTTTGCGCTACAACATAAGCAACGGCTCTTGAAAGAGCATCATTTACTTTTCTTCCAAATAATGAATGGAAAATAACGAATTTTCTACCTCCAAATCCTTTGTAGTATTCGATTAAGAGTAACTGGTTACTTGGAATTTTAGCATACTTGAATTGTTCAACAAAGTATTCATAAATTGAATTGGCTGCAAAATCATCAACATATAAGTAATCGTAAATGAATTCCATTATCTCTTCTTTACTTCTTCTGTATTGGAATTTTGAGTTCATATGTGCTCTGAATCTTTGAATATCCATTGCAAGATCAAAAGACAGTGGAAGTTGCTGTGAAAACCAGGAAGGTATTGTTGGAGGTCCGCTTGCAGGGGTCACGTTTATTGTCATTCCTTTTCCATAATTGAATCTGTATGTCCGACCACCCAAAACAAAGGTATCTCCTTTTTTCAAGCGTTCCATAAATGTCTCTTCAATTTTTCCAACGGTTTCACCGTCACATTTAACCAAAACACCTGAACTGTCAGGGATTGTTCCGATATTTGTCGAATAAAGCATTCTTGCCAGTTTTCCACGTTTTCCAAAGGTATTTTCCTTATAGTCAATCCATATTTTAGCATAAACGTATCTCTCTTCAAGTTCAGGGTATTCTCCGGCCATGTAACTTAAAACATCTTCATAATCATCTCTTGTTAAGTCTTTATAGCAATAGCTCTTTCGTATCACATCATATGCATAGTCAATGTCCCATGGATTTTCAATACTCATTCCGTAAATGTGCTGTGCTAAAACGTCAAGACAGTTTGTGGGAATTTTAATTTTATCTATTTTTCCTTCTTTTGCATTTTTAAGTAAAACTGAGCATTCAACTAAATCGTCACGGTTGGTTACAATTATCCTACCCTTTGATTTTTCATGTAGTTTGTGTCCACTTCGCCCGATTCTTTGAAGAGCTCTTGCAACGGATTTTGGTGAGTTTATTAAAACTACAAGATCAATATATCCTATATCGATTCCAAGCTCAAGGGATGTTGAAGAGACAACTGCTTTAAGCTTTCCTTCTTTTAGCTTGTTTTCAGTTTCGAGTCTAACTTCCTTTGAAAGGGATGAGTGGTGAGCCATTATATTTGAATCGTTATAGTTTTGAGGATACATTTTCTTTAAGTTATAAACAAAACGCTCCGTTCCGCTACGTGTATTGGTAAATATTAATGTTGTCTTATTTTCCTGAATTAAGTCATCCAGTAAATCATACATCCCTAATTTCGTATCCTCTTCATCTGCAAGTACAATATCACTTACTGGTGACATAACTTCTATGTCAAGCTCTTTTAGATAGTTTATATCAACTACTTTACAGCTTCGTCCCACTCCATATTCATAGCCAACTAAGAATTTTGCAACTTCTTCAAGTGGACTGACAGTTGCAGATAGGCCAATTCTGGTGTATTGCCCAATTAAGTGTTGCAGTCTTTCAAGTGATAAGCTTAAATGAACTCCTCTTTTGTTTTCAGCTAATGAATGTATTTCGTCAACAATAACATATTTGACTCCACTTAATTTTTCCCTAAACTTTGGAGCAACAAGTAAGATGGATAGTGTTTCCGGAGTTGTAATGAGGATGTGTGGTGGCTTTTTAAGCATCTTTTGTCTTTGGTATTGTGATGTATCTCCTGTCCTTACTGCCTTTCTAATTCCAAGATTTTTACCAGCTATTTTTTCAATTCCATTAAGTGGTTCATCTAAATTCTTTTCAATATCATTGTCTAATGCTTTTAGGGGAGAGATATAGATACAATAAACTTTATCTTCAAGTTTGTCTTTTTCAGCAAGTGCTGTCAGGTCACTTATCACGGATAAAAAAGCTGTCAATGTTTTACCTGAACCTGTTGGTGAGGATATGAGAATATTATTCTTTTTGTGGATGTCAATGATTGATTTTTTTTGAGCAGGTGTGAAATCATCGAACTGTGAGTCAAACCATTGTCTTACCCAAGGATGCAATATTTTGAATATTTGTTTTTTGGAATAGCTTTTTGTTTGCTCTTCAATCATTTTCATTCCTCATTTATATTAAATCATGCAATCTAGTTAATTAATTTTGTTATTGTTATCTTTTTAATTATTTGGATATAATTTTTGATATGATTTATTGTACAGTTTGAATATTTAATTTAAATATTTTAATCAGATATTGTATACTTCTTGAATATTATATAATTTTTATAAAATTTTCTGAATACTTATTACAAAATCATATAAAAATAGTTAAATAGTATACTTTTTCAAATATTTAAACATAGGCTAATTGCCTTAGGTGGTAACAAAAATGAAAAACTATTTTGATATTAAAGATAAAGTAGCAGTTATTACTGGTGCTTCTTCCGGTCTCGGTTGGCAAATTGCCCAAGCATATGCAAGCCAAGGTGCTAAATTAGCATTATTTGCAAGAAGAGAAGAAAGGCTTCAAGAAAATGTTGCTGAAATTGAAAAAGAATTTGGCACTGAAGTAATGTATGCAGTATGTGATGTTGGAGACTATGACAGTATCACTGCAGCTGTTGCAAAAACTATGGATGCATATGGAAGAATTGACATTTTAGTTAACGCAGCAGGTATGGGAAACAACAAAATGGTTACAGATCAATCCAACGAAGAATGGGAAAGACACATCCACATTGACTTAAGTGGTGTAT
>CAZOYH010000112.1:0-5372 GCA_964583995.1 uncultured Methanobrevibacter sp. | reverse complement strand
TGTTGTAACAATGGAAGAAATTGCTCCAAATAAAATCATTCTTGAACGTATTGATAATGTGGAAGATAGACATGCAAAAGCTGTTGTAACTTCTATTAAAAGTGGTTTCAGAGCTAGAATTACCTTGGAATATAAAAAACCACGTAAAAATGGTGTATTTTTAAGAATTTCATTCCCATATCTTCCAGGAGAAATTCCATTAGTAATTCTACTTAGGGCACTTGGTTTATGTACTGATCAAGAGATTATTACTGCAATTTCTGATGATAATAATTTCCAAATGATGGTTGCAGATGACCTTCAAGTTTCATCAGAATCATTAAAATTAGATCAAAAAGAAATGGACGGTATGACTCTTGATGAAAGAAGAGAATACATGCAAACTGCGGCTATTAAATACATTGGTAATAGAGTAGCTAAAAACATGCCAAAAGATTATCGTTTAAAACGTGCTAAAGATGTAATTAATCGTTATTTATTACCTCACATGGGCACTGATGAAGATAGATGTTATGATAAAGCTATCTACTTAGCAGAAATGACTGAAATGTTATTGGAAGTTATTGAAGAAAAAAGAGAACCTCACGATAAGGACCACTACACTAACAAAAGGCTTAGAGTATCTGGTGATTTGATGGAAGATTTATTCAGAGTAGCTTTCACTAATTTAACTAGGGACATGAGTTATCAACTTGAAAGAAGCCTTTCCAGAGGTAAAGATCTTTCTATTAAACAGGCAGTTCGTAGTGATGTTTTAACTGAAAATATTAAACATGCTATTGCTACAGGAAACTGGGTTGGTGGAAGAGCTGGTGTAAGTCAGTTATTAGATAGGACTAGTTATATGGGTACTCTTTCTCACTTAAGACGTGTTGTATCTCCATTAACTAGAAGTCAACCTCACTTTGAAGCAAGAGATTTGCACCCAACTCAATTTGGTAAAATATGTCCAAACGAAACTCCGGAAGGACCTAACTGTGGTTTGGTAAAGAACTTAGCTTTATTATGTAATATTTCAGAAGGTTCAGATGAACAAGAAATTATTGATGTAATCGAACAAATGGATGTTGAATTGATTTAAGGAGGTGAAATGTTGTCTGATATTAAAAAACCTGTGTTAAATGAGAAAAAGGCATTTTATTATTTTGGTTTTAAAACTGTTGTTCCTTTCAGTGAAGTTGAAAAAGCAATTAAAGCATTGAAAACAGTTGCTACCGGTGAACTAGAAGAAATCGTTAATAATCATGTTGCAAACATCGAATCTTACTTTGATAATGATGATTTGAAAAATGATGAAACTTTATCTGTTAAATTCAATAGTGGAGAACCTAGGAAAAGTTGGGAATCTTACAAGAAAGATTTCCCTGGAATTAAATTAGCAGATTTAATTGAAAAAGTAGAATCTGAAGATGCTACTGAAGTTGTTGAAGAAGAAGTTATTGAACCAGTTGAGGAAAAATCTGAAATAAAACAATCAGTTGTTGAAAATTCACTTCCTAAAACTAAAATCTATATTAATGGTGAACTTTTAGGTTCTTGTAAAGATCCAGTAACTTTCACTCAACAAATGAGAGAAAAAAGAAGAAATGGTGAAGTCTCTCATGAGATGAACATTACTTATTATGAAGATAATAATGAGATTTATATATTTAATGACCCTGGTAGGGCTAGAAGGCCATTAATTATTGTTAAAGATGGTGTTCCTCTTTTAAGAGAAGAGCACTTGAATAAAGTGGCAAATGGTAAGTTAAAATGGGATGATTTAATCAACAATGGTTTAATTGAATATTTGGATGCTGAAGAAGAAGAAAACTCTTATATTTCAATGTCTTTATCTGAGATTAATAAAGACCATACTCACTTAGAAATCGACCCTGCTACTATGTTAGGTATTTGTGCAGGTATTATTCCATTCTCTGATCACAATTCATCTCCAAGGAATACTATGGAAGCAGGTATGACAAAGCAGGCTTTAGGTTTATATGTTTCTAATTACGCATTACGTACTGATACTAGAGCACACTTGTTACACCATCCTCAAACTCCAATAGTTAAAACACGTATTATTGATTCAACTAATTATGATTTAAGACCATCCGGTCAAAATTTCGTTGTTGCATTAATGTCATATGAAGGATATAACATGGAAGATGCAATGGTTATCAACAAAGGTGCTTTAGAAAGAGGTTTAGCAAGATCATCTTTCTTCAGGGCTTATGATACATCTGAGAAAAGATATGCTGGTGGTCAAGTAGACAAATTCGAAGTACCTGATAAAAATATTAAAGGTTACAGGTCAGAAGAAGCTTACAGAAACTTAGATGATGATGGAGTAGTAAATCCTGAATCATATGTTGAATCTGGTGATGTATTAATTGGTAAAACTTCACCACCAAGATTCCTAGAAGAAGATTTTGGAACTGTAGCTGACAGAAGAAGAGAAACTTCTGTAACTGTAAGACACGGTGAAAAAGGTATTGTTGATGCAGTTCTTTTATCAGAAACCGTTGAAGGTTCAAGATTAGCTAAAATTAGAGTAAGAGATACCAGACAACCTGAATTTGGTGATAAATTCGCATCAAGACACGGTCAGAAAGGGGTTGTCGGTTTAATCTTATCTCCTGAAGATGTTCCATTTACAGAATTTGGTGTTGTACCAGATTTAATAGTTAATCCTCACGCGATTCCATCTAGGATGTCTATTGGTCAAGTGCTTGAGATGGTTGCAGGTAAAGCAGGTTGTCTTGAAGGTGAACGTGTAGATGCAACTCCATTTAACCAAACACTTGAAGATGAAATCAAACAACAATTAATAGACAATGGATTTGAATCTGCAGGATGTGAATCTTTATACAGTGGTGTAACCGGTGAAAGAATTGATGCTGAAATTTTCGTCGGTGTTGCATATTACCAAAAATTACACCACATGACTACTGATAAAGTTTATGCTCGTTCAAGAGGTCCAGTACAAGTGCTCACTCGTCAACCTACTGAAGGTAGAGCACGTGAAGGTGGTTTAAGATTTGGAGAAATGGAAAGAGACTGTCTTATTGCACACGGTGCTGCATTAACCTTAAAAGAAAGACTTCTTGATGAGTCTGACAAATATGAAGCTATTGTATGTGAAAATTGTGGAATGTTAGCTGTATATGATAAACATAAAAATAAGAAATACTGTCCAATTTGTGGAGATGTAGAAACTTATCCTGTAGAAATATCATATGCATTCAAATTATTATTAGATGAACTTAAGAGTTTATGTATTTTCCCTAAATTAGTTTTAGGAGACAAAGCATAATTACAGTTATTAAAGGAGCCAACACATGAAAGGATTTATAAAAAAAATAGAACAAATCAACTTTGGGCTAATGTCTCCTGAAGATATTCGTGCAATGTCTGTTGTGACTGTTGAAACTCCAGACACTTATGAGGATGATGGTTTTCCTATTGAAAAAGGTTTGATGGATCCTCGTTTAGGTGTTATAGACCCTAGTTTAGTATGTAGAACTTGTGGTTTTAGAGGTGGAGATTGTCAAGGACATTTTGGTAGTATTGAATTAGCTAGGCCTGTTATTCACATTGGTTTTGGTGATGTTATTCATAAAATTTTACGTTCTACTTGTAATGAATGTGGTCGTGTACTTTTAAGTCAAGACAAAATTGATGAATTCACTCAACAAATCCGTGAAGCAATGGATAATAAAGAAAGCCTTAATGCTATCTTAAAAGAAGTTTATAGAGTTGCAAAAAGGGAATTAAAAACTTTACCCGAAGATGATGAGGAAATTGATCCTAAATACTGTTGTCCTCATTGTGGTGCACCTCAAGAAGCAATTAGTTTAGATAAACCTGTTACAATCCGCCAAGGTGATTACAAATTAACAGCTTCTGAAGTCAGAGAAAGACTTGAAAGAATCAGTGATGAAGATTCTTTTGTTTTAGGTGTAAACCCTGAAGTTGCAAGACCTGAATGGTTAGTTTTAACCGTTTTACCAGTTCCTCCAGTAACAGTAAGACCTTCTATTACCTTAGATACTGGTGAACGTTCAGAAGACGACTTGACTCACAAGTTAGTAGATATCCTACGTATTAACCAAAGATTAGTTGAAAATATGGAAGCAGGTGCTCCTCAATTAATCGTTGAAGACTTGTGGGATTTATTACAATATCACGTTACTACTTACTTTGATAATGAAGCTAGTGGTGTTCCACCTGCAAGACACAGATCCGGAAGACCACTCAAAACCTTGACTCAAAGGTTAAAAGGAAAAGAAGGAAGATTCAGATCTAACCTTTCCGGTAAAAGGGTTAACTTCTCTGCTCGTACTGTAATCTCTCCAGACCCAAATATTAGTATTAATGAGGTCGGAGTACCTGAAATGATTGCAAAAGAAGTTACTGTACCAGTATATGTAAATGAATGGAACATTGAAGAGATGAAACAATACATCAAAAACGGTCCAGAACAACATCCTGGTGCAAACTATGTAATCAGAACTGATGGAAGAAAAATCAGAGTACGTGGAGATGAAACTAAAGAGTTGATTCTCGAACAATTAGAACCAGGTTTTGTCATTGAAAGACACTTAAAAGATGGAGACATGGTTTTATTTAATCGTCAACCTTCCCTGCACAGAATGAGTATGATGGCACACGAAGTAAGGGTATTGCCTTATAAAACTTTCAGATTAAACTTATGTGTATGTCCACCGTACAATGCAGATTTCGACGGAGACGAAATGAATATGCACGTTTTCCAAACTGATGAATCTCGTGCAGAAGCTAAATCATTAATGCGTGTACAAGAACACATTTTATCTCCAAGGTTTGGAGGACCTATTATTGGTGCTATTCACGACCACATTTCTGGGGCATACCTTTTAACAAGAGAAGGTGTTGAATTTACAGAAGAACAAGCTTTGCAAATTATCAGAAAATCTCACTTGAAATTACCTGAATTAAAATCAGGTCAATGGATTTTAAAACAAGACCCAGAATTTGATGAAGACTCATATATCATCAAAGAAAAAGGTGAAATGTGGACTGGTAAAGAACTGTTCTCTTTATTATTACCTAATGATTTAAACTTATCTTACAGTGCTGAGATTTCCAAATGTCCTGTTGTATACCCAGAAGAGGATGCTACTGTTGTTATTAAAAACGGTATTCTCGTACAAGGTGTAATTGATGAATCTGCATACGGTTCATTTTCAGGTAAAATCTTAGATAAAATTGTTAAAGAATATGGTCCTGGAAGAGCTAAAGAATTCTTAGACAGGTCCACTGACTTAGCAATCTGTGGAATCATGAAAACAGGAATTACAACTAGTTTAAATGATGAGGAAATTCCTGAAGAAGCTCAAGACCGTATT
>CAZOYH010000111.1:0-5386 GCA_964583995.1 uncultured Methanobrevibacter sp. | reverse complement strand
AATGGATTTAATGTCTGTGGGAATATTGTGGAGTTTTCTCTGCAATAAGACATTAAATTAAGAAAATATTTAAAATTCATATTTCTGGTTACTTAAATTCTACAAATTAATGGTTTTTATTCAATGCATCTATCTAAGCATGTGTAAATATGTTATAGGCATTGATTTTAACTTTTACTTATTTTAAACTATATTTTTAAAGATTTATTATATTAATCTGTCATTTTAGACATTGCACAATCCATCATCACAAATTTTGATTGGTGAAGTTAAAAAAATGATAAAATCATTGAAAGTGCAGAGAAAAGTTTGTGATACTCAAACCAGATTATTTTAATGTTATCAAATTGTGGTTATATCAAGTTTGATTTTTAATGTTATTGTCAATTTTTTCATAATTTTGACTATATGAGTTTTACACTTGAAATCATTTTAATTTTGCTTTATTTTTGATTTTAATCATATCAATAACTTATTTTTAAATATGTATAATTTTAAATATTTTTTGTTTAAATATATTTTCAATAAATTTATATATGATTAAATACAATCTTATATTAAGAATTAATTATGTGAAAAATATAATCATTTCAACTGTAATGTTAAAATTACAGTGGGAATAATAATTTCAAATTTTCACTATAATGACATGTTTATATACATTCATCATCATAAATTATTTTAAATTTACAAAAAGTATTGTTGTGATTTTCATGAGATTGTCAAAAATTGAAGTTAAAAATTTTAAAACTTTTAAGGATGTATCTGTAGAATTCAACAAATCAAATCTTTTAATCGGATCTTGTGCTGCAGGTAAATCTAATTTTGTTGAGATTTTTGATTTTTTAAAAGATATGTCACAAGATTTTGACAAAGCATATGGAAAACATGGCGGTGCTTACCTGCAAAATCTTAAATTTGAACTCTGATGATAATCCGACATATCTTAAAGTTTCATTTGACGATAAAGAATTTGGAGGCATCTCTCTAGGTTTGTCCAACTTTCAAAAAGAATTAAAAGAAACTGAAAGTATAACTCTGCAGTTTAAAGATTTTTTCTATGAAATATGTATCAATTTCAAAGAGTGGGAATATGAAATATTATCTGAAAAATTAGAGTATAATTTTGATGTATTTAAAGCTGATGAAACTGATTTTGGTGTTATTTCACAAAATACTCTTTATCTAAATAATATTCATGGGGAATTCTCAGCGGAACTGAAAAAAGAAGAGGAATATTTCACAATAGAAAATATAATTCCCGAAGCAATGTTGGATGTGGCATCAAATAATTTTAAATTAAGAAAAATACCATTGATTAACTCTCCAGTTTCTGCATTTCCTATTCCATTGGAGTTTATTTTTAAAGATATTGAATGCTATAATTTCAATCCGCAGTTTGCTAAAGGAATCAATGAAATTAATGGAGATAACAATTTAGATAAATATGGTGGGAATTTAGCAGTCATTTTAAATAAAACATTTAAAGATGAGGATAATAAGCGTAAATTCTTAAATTTAGTCAATGATTTGCTTCCATACATTGATGATATTAGAACAGATCAGTTAAGTGATAATCAGATGATGTATTCAATTACTGAGGCAAATAATATGATTCAAATTCCTTCATTTTTCATTTCCGATGGAACCAGCAATGTCATTTCATTGATTGTATCATTATATTTTGATGATTGCAAATATCTATTCATAGAGGAACCTGAAAGGAATATTCATCCTTCTCTACTTTCAAAGGTTGTTGATATGATTGGTGAAGCTTCAAAAAATAAACAGATTTTTGTAACTACTCATAGCCCGGAAATTTTAAAATATATGAATTTAAAGGATGTTCTCTTTATTTCAAAGGATGGGGAAGGATTTTCAAAAATTTCAAGACCAATCAATAATGAGACTATTGCTCCGTTCATAGAAGAATTGGGAATCGATAAAATATTCGTAGATAATTATCTAGAGTGGGAAGATGAGTAATTTGAAATATGTTTAACATACCTGATGATGCTGATGAATAACAAAGGAAATGTTCAATCAAATGATGGACAATAGTCGTTTTGATTCCCGCATTGATTTGATGAAAGAAATTTCTAAATCCTATGATTTTGATTTGGCAGCTAAACGGAATAATTCATTTAAATATTTCATTGAAAAATTAGAAAAAATTCTCAACTAGAGATTCCACCAGTTGATTGTGAGGGTAAATGGGGATGTTTTTGAGAAATTATTGTTATAGCTTCGCTTACACTCATAAAAATTGTATTAAATTTTTATTTTTTATTTTTTCCAAGTAATATTTATAAAATAATTATTTTATAATTTTTTAATCAATATTAACTATTATACATAAATATAACTTATTTAATTATATAATTAAACTCTATTTATTTGTTTTATCAATAGTTAATCGATTAATTTTCCATATAAAAATTAAAATTCCACATCAACTGCAATTTTGTCATATTATAAAAAGAAAAATTTATATATTTTTTATTACAGATTAGTAAATACATGTGAGGATGGTATCATGAATAAGATAGTGGGAAAAAATCTAAACAAATTAAGGAGAAAAAATGGATATACTCAGCAGCAGGTTTCTGATTATTTGGGAATTACCCAAAGCAACCTTTCTAAAATAGAAAATGGTGAGAGAAACTTTAACATGACTTTGCTTGATAAATTATGTTTATTATACAATTGCACTCCGGAATATCTATTAGGTGAAACGGATATTCATGAAAAATCAAGAATTGCATTTAGAAGTGATGAAAAAGTGGATTTAAGTGTGGTTGCAAAAATGAATGAAATCACAGGATTTTTAAAACTCCTTAGAAAGTTGGATGGTGGCAATAATGAATAGCACAGCACTGGCAGAAATGTTAAGACACGAATGGGGCATTGAAAGCTTTGCTTCAATAAATATACGCTCTTTAATTTATGCTAACATAAGAAATTTAACAGTGCTTTGGTTTCCGATGAAAACCAACATTAGCGGATGCTGTTCCAAAACGCAAGATGACAAAATAATATTCATCAACACCAATCACACTGTTGGAAGGCAGAATTTCACACTGGCTCATGAATTATACCACTTGCTTTTTGAAGATATTGATGATTTTATCGTTTGTGGGGTTAACAACAATAGCCAAAGTGAAAGAAATGCAGATAATTTTGCTACAACCCTACTGATGCCTGACAGTGCCCTGTACTGGTTTAAAAATAAAAATCAAATCGATGAATGGAGTTTGGAGGATGTAATTAAATGCGAGCAGTATTATCAGGTCAGCCGATCTACAATGCTAGTCCGTCTTAAAAAAATGAATTGGATTAGTCAAGACCAGTTTGACGAATTCGGGTTTGATGTAATAATGCAAGCTGACAAGTTAGGCTATGATACAAGCTTGTATAAGGAATCTCCTGAAAATCAGAAGTATTCCTCAATAGGGGAGTTAATACGCCTGACTGAAAAGGCATATGAAAGAGAAAAGATTACTGGTGGAAAGAGAAGGGAAATATTGCTTAAAAGCTTTAGAAATGATATCATTTATAACTCAAAATGAGGTGAGCAACTTTGAATAAGCAGGTTTTCTATGATACGGACTGTTTGGAATGTTTTCTATTTGTTGATGCCGGCTATATTTTAGAAGAGCTGTTTTCAAAAATTATTATTCCCGAGCAAGTCTATAATGAACTGATGGATAATAATACTCCATCTATTGTAAAAACAAATTTTAATAAACTAAAAGATGGATTTGTAGAAACCAGAGAAATACAATTTGCATCTCCAGAATATACTGCTTATAAAGCAATTGAAAAAGGTTTGTGGAGTAAAACTGGTAAAATTTGTGGGTCTGGTGAGTCAGCAGCAATGGCATTGGCTCATTTAAATGATGGAATTGTAGCAAGCAACAATTTAAGTGATGTGGAAGAATATATTGGTAGTTTAGATATAGAACTCATCACCAGTTCCATGATTTTGTCCAAAGCCTTTGAAAAGGATATTGTCAGTGAAACTACTGCAAATAGCTTATGGAAAGGAATGTTAAATGAGGGCATTAACTTGCCTAAAGGTTCTTTTAGTGATTATTACGGCGAACTTTACAGAAAGGATTGTGAAAAATTTTTAAAAGGCTAATTATGAATTGGTGATAATGTGAATGGCCGAATTCAGATAGCTAAAGAATTTGCACAAGCCATTAAATCCGATGACATTAAACTGATAATGTTGTTTGGATCAGTTGCACGTGGTGATGATACTGAGGAATCAGACATTGATATTTTAGTTGTATCTCCAATTGCTTATGAGATTAAACCTAAAATCCGCAATGTTGCCGTTGAGTTCATCCTCAAAAAAGATGAAGTAATATCTCCCAGAATAATGAGTGAAGAGGAATTCAACAGTGGAGATTATCCATTTTTAGTTAATACGCTTAAAGAGGGGATAATTATTGGGTGAAATACTTTACAATCGGTTGGTTTGATTATCTCATGGAACATGTCCAATAGATGGAACAATATCATTTGTTCTATGGAATAGTTTATGTCCAATTAGATGGAACATGTCCAATCTGATGGAACAATTTAATTTGTTCTATGAAATAGTTTATGTTCGATTTGATGGAACATGTCCAATAACAAAAAACATATTAATCGTAATCATGTACTGATATAATTTTAATATTTTAAAATTAATATTTTTATAAGTTAACAATTTTTATTTTTAAAAAAACATAAACTTATATCTTAATAAATTTATATGTATAATTATGGTAAAGAGAGATTTATATTTGAATAGGATTTCTTCATTAATTGATAAAGATATTATTAAGATAATAATAGGTGTAAGGCGATGCGGTAAATCTTACATGTTTAATTTAATCATAGATGAATTGGTTAAAAGAAAAATCAGTAAGGATAATATTATTCTAATCAATTTTGAAAGTGCAAAATACAGAAATGTTTCAAATCCACGAGAACTTGACTTGCTTGTGGAAAGCTTAACAGAAGGTATAACAGGCAAAATTTACATGTTTTTTGATGAAATCCAAAATGTTGACGGATGGGAAAAATCAGTTAATAGCTTCAGGGTGGATTATGATTGCGATATATACATTACAGGTTCCAATTCCAAATTATTGTCCGGAGAATTGGCCACTCATCTTGCAGGCAGATATATGGAAATCAAAATGTATCCATTTTCATTTAAGGAATATCTTGACTATAAAAAAACACCTCCAAATAAAAGAGCGTTTGTCGATTACCTGACATATGGAGGATTTCCATTCCTGCTCTCGTTGGAAAACGAAATTGACAAGAGCGAATATTTAAATGATATTTTCAATTCAATATTTCTAAAAGACATTATTGAGAGATATAA
>CAZOYH010000110.1:0-5540 GCA_964583995.1 uncultured Methanobrevibacter sp. | reverse complement strand
TTTTATGCTACCAACTTTTTTATACTCAGAGAATATATTAATATAAAATATATACCGACCACTATATAAATGTATTGTTTTTTGGGAGGAAAATTAGAAAAAAAATAGGATTTTAAAAAATTTAAAACTTATAAAATTGCCCTAATAACAATTACATTAACATCTTGTTTTTCTTTTGTGTGGAACTCATAGATTTTTGGGATTGGAAATTTATAACGGAAAATGTGAGATATTTCAAGATTATTTTTTTCAAAATAACTTATTAAAAACTCTTCTGTAGAAGCCATATGAAAAGAGTATAATACTTCCGGAGCAAGTTCAATAGCTTTTTTAACAAATTTTAAGTCCCTTCCATTATCAGCATTTCTTTGAGATCCAAAAGGAGGATTTTGAAACACTGTATCTGCATCCACAGTGCAATTAAACTCACCAATATCACTGCAAATGAACCTAACATTATCGACTTTTAATTTATCTTTAACGTCACATGCCAAACTAATTGAATCACTGTCTATATCCACACCAAGTGAGAAATTTGCACCCATCAATGAAGAACCGATTGCAAAAATTCCAGTTCCACAACCCAAATCAACAATATTCCTTGATTCAATATCCCCCAGAGAACTCGCATTCCACAATAAATCAGACGCAATAACTGATGGTGTAGTATACTGTTCAAGTCCAACCTTAGGTTTGGGATGGGAGGGTACAGATTGAAGTTTCATTTCTAAATGTTTTTTACGAGTAATTTTTTTCATTAATACAATATTTAATATATAATTTAATATATAGTTATATTATTAACAAAAAAATTACTTTGAGGTTTCAAATGTTTGAAAAAGTATTAATTGCAAATAGAGGAGAAATTGCAATAAGAGTTATGCGGGCTTGTCGTGAACTCGATATAAAAAGTGTAGCCATTTACTCTGATGCAGATACTACTTCTCTTTACACAAACTATGCAGATGAAAGTTATCCATTAGGTAATCCATCACCTGCCAAATCATACTTGAATATTGACAAAATTATTGATATTGCACTTGAATCCGGTGCTGATGCAATACACCCAGGTTACGGATTTCTGGCAGAAAACTCCAAATTCGGTCAAGAATGTGAAAAACATGGAATTAAACTTATCGGGCCAAGCGGAGATGTAATCAACAAAATGGGAGATAAAATCACATCAAAAGCTCTCATGAAAAAAGCAGGAGTTCCAGTTATTGAAGGAACACCAGAAGGAGTAACAGATATCGAAGAAGCTAAAGAAATAGCTCGCCAAATCGGATATCCTGTAATCGTAAAAGCTTCTGCAGGAGGAGGTGGAATTGGTATGCGTGCAGTTTATGAAGAAGATGAACTTGTACGTGCAATTGAATCAACACAGTCAGTTGCATCCACCAACTTTGGAGATTCAACAGTATTCATTGAAAAATACCTTGAAAAACCACGTCACATTGAATTCCAATTATTAGCTGACGAACATGGAAACGTTATTCATGTAGCCGACAGAGAATGTTCAATTCAAAGAAGACACCAAAAACTTCTCGAAGAATCCCCTTCCCCAATCATGACTGATGAATTAAGAGAAGAAATGGGGAGCAGTGCAGTAAAAGCTGCAGAATATATCGGATATACCAGTGCAGGTACTGTTGAATTTTTATACGATAAGGGAGAATATTATTTCCTTGAAATGAATACACGTATTCAAGTAGAGCATCCAATTACTGAACTTGTAACAAACACAGATTTGATTAAAGAACAAATCAAAATCGCAAATGGTGACGAATTAAGTTACCAGCAAAAAGATATTCAAGTAAACGGACATGCAATTGAATGTCGTATTAACGCTGAAGACCCACTTAACGATTTTGCACCTAATCCTGGTAAAATCACAGGTTACAGATCACCTGGAGGTCCGGGTGTGCGTTTAGACAGTGGCGTATACATGAATTATACCATTCCAACATTCTACGATTCAATGATTTCAAAATTAATCACTTATGGAAGAAACAGAAACGATGCAATTAACAGAATGAAAAGAGCATTAAGCGAATACATCATATTAGGTGTAAAAACAACAATTCCATTCCACAAAGCAATTTTAAGAAACCCTAACTTCCTTTCAGGTGATTTGAATACACACTTCATAGATACCTACAAAAAAGGTATTGAAGCTGAAATGGAAAATATCATTGCAGAAGATGCAGAATATGTAAACAGATTAAAATCCACATTCATGCCGGGTAAAAAAATCGCTGCAATATCTGCAGCTGTTGGATCTTATCAGAATATGGTTAAAAACCAGCAAATGCAAAAGAAATAAACTTTTTGGAGATTCGTAAATGAGAGAAGAAATTGTTAAACTGTTGAAAAAAGAAGGTAAACTTTCCAATGAAACAATTGATGAGATACAACAGATTGATGTTCATGATTTCGCAAGTTTAGTTAAAGATATTGGAAAGCATGAAACAGAATACATTAACGCATCAGAAATTTCAAAAGACTTGAACACAAAATACATTGGAAAAAATTTATTTGTTTTCAATGAAGTGAACTCAACAAATACTGTGGCAAAATTCCTATCAATGCATAATGTTGAAGATGGAACTGTCGTAATATCTGAAAAACAGACTGCAGCAAGAGGAAGATCAGGAAAAGCATGGGAATCACCATTGGGTGGAGTATGGCTATCCATAATTTTAAACCCTCATGTCGACCACTCAAAACTTCCTTTGATAACATTAGCGACAGGCGTTGCAGTTGCAAAGACTCTTGAAAAAGTTGGCGTTGAAGATCCTGAAATCAAATGGCCAAACGACATCATAATTAATGACAAAAAAGTCTGTGGAATTCTAACAGAAGCGGTGGCAAAATTCAATACAATTGAAAATGTCATTATCGGAGTGGGTATTGATGCAAACATTGACCTTGCTAAGTTCCCAGAAGAATTAAAAGAAGGCACTACAACACTTGAAAAAGAGCTTGGAAGAAAAGGAAATGAAAATCTTTTAATTAAAATATTTTTAGAAGAATTTGAAAAAATCAGCGAACTTTTCGACAATGAAGGATATGAAGAAATCCTAAAAGAATGGAGAAAACGTTCTTATTCCATTGGAAAAATAGTGGAAGTACGCGAACCATTCAACAAAAACTATGATGGATACGTATTGGGCATCAGTAGAGAAGGAGCGCTCGTTGTTGAAAAAATTGATGGAACCTTATCAAAAGTAATTTCCGGAGAATGTATCATTAAAAACTAAATACAATCTCCCTACATTTTTCTTCATTTGCGATTACATCCAGTAATTTTTCAAATGAAGATACTATTTTTTTATTTAAATCCTTTAAATCCAAATTAAATGCATCGCTTGTGGATAAATCAAATCTTATTGTTGCTGATGCACCTGGCATTGAAACTGGTGGAATAGTGATTATTCCATGATTTTTAAGTAAAATAAATGAAAAAACAAATGCTAAATCATTATTTGATAAATTATGAGATTGGGTAATTTGATTAGCCAAACCTTCCGGGGAAATCATGACACCAGTAGGAGTTTTTTCAAAATTATCAAAATTAACATTCAACAAATCAAATAATTCATCTTTTCTTGTAAAACTCTTAATTAAATTGTCCTTATCAAAATTTTTAATACCGTTTAACATTGCAAGAACTGCCGGAGGCTGTGCTTCAAGACCAAACTGATTGACTTTAACTTTAATTTCATCAATTAAATCTTTACGACCAGCCATAAGCCCACCTCTTGGACCCTGCATTAACTTATCAGTACTTGTAATGGCAATATCTGCACCCAAATCACAGGCTTTTGCCTGATTAAATACTACTGTCCTAAGTCTTGCTCCTGATGCATCATCAACCAAAACTGGAATATTTTTTTCATGAGCCATTTCAATTACTTTTTTAAATTCATCTTCATCAATTACCTTATGATCCATAGTAGAACCGGTTACGACAACCAATGAAGTGTTATCTGGAATTGAAAATTCACTAAAAATATCAGTTTCAAAATAATTTGCACCAACTAGCTTACAGCTTCTAGGAATAGATGGATGGGCAGGAAGTTGCGCCAAATAATGTACAACATTAGTGTCCTTGCCAACAAGAGTTAAAATTGTAGCCAGTATCCCTGAAGAAGTCCTGTTAAGCGGCAATACTTTTTCACCACCCATATGTTGTATTCCAACCTCCTGAAGAGCTTCTTCAAAAATAGCAGGACCAACATATGTTTCTAAAAGACTTAACTCAGAAGGGTTTGCTATAAACCCTCCAGATAATCCTGTTAAGTCAAATAAAGAAGATCTGCCGTTACTTTCAACTAATTGTTTAATGATTGACAAGGCATTTTCTCTTTTTTTGACCTCATCTAAAGAGTTATTGACAATCATCTAATCAGAGTCGTCTAATTTTAATTTATAATCTTCAAAGAATTCTAAAATAGATTTTAATTGTTTTTCGTTAATGTCTACAGAAGTGAATTCCTCAGTTTCAGGAACCATATAATTATATTCTGCAAATAACACTTTACCGTCAGGATTGGTAATGATATTAATTTCATCAAGTAATTTTTCAGGATTCTTATTATGGAATTCCAGTCTAAAAGTGGTACCTATTTTTTCTGAAAACTTAAGTTTTTCTTCAGGTTCCCTGTTACATTTTCTAATTTTTGTCATTCTTGATTTCAATTTCTTTTCTGCGAGTTCATCAATATCAGCCATAATAATCACTTCTAAATTTTCCTCTCCAAATAATTAACGATTAATGTAAATCAAAATATACTATAAATTAAATTATATATAAGTATTCCTTTTTAAATATGAAAATCTAATCATACAGACTATTGCCCTTACTGTCCATTGCAACAATAAGCGGTCCGAAATCTTTAACTTTTAGATTCCACATTGCTTCAGGCATTCCAAGGTCTAACCAGTCAACGCTTTCAATTTCTTCAACCGCATCAACGTATAATGCAGCACAACCACCAGTAGCAACCACGTAAAGAGCATTGTTTCTGATTAATGCTTCTCTTACTGTATCATCCATCCCACCTTTACCAATGATGATTTTAGGACCCATGTCGAGAACATCACTTTGATATGGATTCATTCTCATGGAAGTAGTCGGACCAATAGCCACCATTTCATAGCCCTCATCTTTTTTGGTTATGATGGGACCTGCATGGAATAGTGCCGCACCGTCAATATCCAAAGGAGCGCCCTGTTCAATGATTCTTTTGTGTGCCTGGTCTCTTGCAGTCAATATGTTACCTGTTAAATAAACTACATCACCAGCATTCAGTTCATTTAAATTCTCATCTTTAATTGGAACATTTAATTTTCTTTCCATTAATTCACCTTTTTTACCAATATAATATATTTTAAGAAAAATATAACCTATAAATATATAAAATTTTTAGATTTAATAAATGTAATGGGTAAAAATAATACTGGGGAAAAATCATGTCAAGCATGGATATACTTGATTACTCGACAGTTTATAATAGTTACCAAATGCTCTCTTGGAT
>CAZOYH010000109.1:0-5629 GCA_964583995.1 uncultured Methanobrevibacter sp. | reverse complement strand
TTACTGCAAGAATGTCTTCAGGAGTTCTTCCAAGCATTTTTTTAGCTTCTTCACCGACAGCTAAAACTTCTGAAGGGTCATCTTTTTTAACTGCAACAACAGAAGGGATTTGATATAAATCAAATTTGTCCCCTGAAGGTTTTGCAATTACAGTGTTTAAAGTTCCTAAATCAATTCCTAAACTATTGCTAATAACTTTGGCGTCATTAGTTTCTGGTATTTCCTCATCTTTTCCAAAAATATTCATGATTAATCCTCCGTTACAATATCTTTAAAGTCTATAACGAAAATTCTGTTAGATGTAGCTATACTTTGAACTTTAGCAATGTCTTGTTCACGATCAACTGAAATCAAAATTGTTGATAGGACAACTTCATTTGCATTGTAAAATGGTTTCAAAGCAGTTTTAATAAAGTTTGGTAGTTTGACTTCATTGCTTAAATCAATATCAATGAAACTGGTAGTCTGTGATTCTTTAAGAATTGCAAATGGAATTTTTGTTTTTTCGATTCTTGATACTGTATACCTAATCATATCATCAGGAGCAACAAGCACCATTAAATTTGATTCTTCGTTCAAGAGCCCACGTGAAATTTGAACATACGCTCCACCACGTTGATTTACATCATTTCTAAAACTATCGATTAGTATAGAATTACCGTAAAGCATGATAAAATCAAATTTTTTATCCAATTTACCATCTTTTAATATAACATGCTCCCTAAACAGTATTTTTACGCTGTGGTTAGATGCAATAGCTTTGTATGCCATTTCATCAACTAAGTCCACATTACCTGCAATAACACACCATGTTTTTTCGATGCTGTGCTCCCCATTAGAGGAAATTCTTGCAGCTTGCCTAAGGACTCGTATATTATCTTCAATCATTTAACTACTCACATTATATTAATCTAAATCAATACTAAAATAAACAATGTCTCCAATTAAAATATTAAAAGTAATTTAATATTTAAATAGAAATTTATTGACCGTTTATTAAAGTCTAACAATTAATATTTATTAAGAATTTTATTATATATATTTTATCTTTTAAATGGATTTTTTAAAAAAAACATGGCAAAATTCAATTTTTTAAAGAATTTGAAAAGAAATCAATATTGTAACTAGTGAAACTAATAATTAAGATAAATAAATATTGAAACCCTAAAATATATGCCCAATCAAATAAAAATAACACTTATAAGTAATTAAATAGAAATATTAATAAAAATAAGGTCAAAAACAAGAAAAAGTTAATAACAAATGAGTGAAAAAGTATTACTAAGGTTTGAACATGACAATTGAAAACACAAAAATGCAAAGTTTCATAGCAGTATCAGATGTAATCTCATTATTAAATATGAGTTCAGGATTTTTATCTATCATAAGTTCCATTAATCATGAGTTTGAGATAGCTACAATCCTAATGATACTTGCAATCATGTTTGACTCAGTAGATGGTTGGGTAGCAAGAAAAACAAATAGGCAAGACACCTTAGGTTTTGGTAAAAATATTGACTCCTTATCAGATATTGTGTCCTTTGGAGTAGCACCTGCAATATTCATTTATTCAAGCATAAACACTACTTCAAGCATTTTCCAAACAATAGTAATACTTGTTAGTTTAATGATTGTTGTTTGCGGAGTTTTAAGATTAACAAGATACAACGTAATTGCTGGAAAAATCGATACGCAAGACTTTATTGGATTTCCAATCCCTGCAATATCATTTGTAATAGCTACATTTTATCTAAGCGGATTATATAATCCATACATTACACTAATACTAAGTATCGTGATTTCAGCACTTATGATTTCAAATATAAGATATCCTAAATTCGACAATATTTCGATGATAGGAATATCAGTCGTGTTAATTATCTTATTAATCCTTCCAATCAATACCTCTATTTACAACATCAACATTCCCGCAATAATTTTACTATTATTCTGCCTATACTACCTCATAATTAATTTAATTAAACATTGAGGATTGCCTACTCCTATTAATTAAATTATCCATCTATTTTTATAAAAATTAGGAGTATTTAGTATGAATAATAAAAAACCAAGAGATCCGCTTTATCCAAAAGGTTTTGAAGAAGCTCAAAGAATAAAACAAGAGTATCCAAAACCTCAAAAGAAAGATGATGAATTAACCCCTCTAGAAAAATTAAACCGAAAAATTGGAATTTACTTAAGTCCCAGTTCTATTGATATAACTGATGACGAAAAGAAAAGGAAAATAGGCGTTATCATCACAACATTAATACTTGTTACATTGGTAATTTCTGCTTATTATTTTGTGATATATGAACCCTCCCAAGAGGAATTATCTCTTGCAAGAACAACAAAGTTAAATGAACTTCATGACCTATACAGTGGTGCGCTAACAACTTCGATGAATGCCATGACATTGGAAAACCAAATCCAAGATGCAAAAACCACCGAAGAAGTTGAAATAATCAATATTATTACACCCGCAACTAAAGACTGGAAAGACTACCACAAAAAAACCATTGGATTGCATCATGATAAGTTCAACAGAACAATGGCCACATATTTAAATGAAAGTAAAAATGTAATAATGCCTACAACAGATGCATTAAACATTATTAACGAAAATGATGCAAGAGTATTGTCTCAAATTAAGTTTGAAAAACCGAATACTGTATCAGTTCCTATTTTAGTCTCAAGACTCCAAGCTGGAGCAGGACTTGTAAATGTAGGAAGCATAGTCGATATTTACACAAACAGCAACAATACTGATGAGGAATACATACCAACAAACACCACAAGTCCAGACATTAGTGGTTGTACTGTTTTATCCATCATGAGATATGAGGAAAATGGAGAAATTGACTCAGAGTATTCAAAATCAAAGACAATCATTAAAGGAAACACAACCAATCCAAATGAGAATACTAAAGCATTTTCATCAGATGTTTTAGAGCTTATCAAAGGATCAATAATTAATGGTTATGATGAAAAAGAGACATTTAAAATGCTTAAAAATTATGGAGTAAAGTTATCCAACTACGAAAGACAGATTAATTTAGGTGATTTAGATGCCCAATACATGCTTTTAATTGAAGTTCCTCAAGATAAAGTGAATTATGTCATAAACAATATGGACAGTATAGTATTGACAATTCCAACATCACAGGCTCCCGATTGGATGGTAAATGAAATCAGTTCAACTTACCAATTTTAAGAAAAGTATTATAATAGAGTTAACAAATCTGATAATATGAAAAAACCAAGTATTACAACTATAATCGTTATTGTTTGTATATTGATTATAGGATTATATGCAATGGGAGAAGTTAATTATTTCTCTTCTAAGATTACTGTAGAACGAAATATTGAATCTCCCACCATATTAATACCATCTATTGGAGTTAATGAAAAAATAAACAATGTATCATTAAATCAAGGCGTTTTAAGTGACCCTGGGGAAAATTTACCTTCAAAAGACCCTGTTGTTTTATATGGACACAGGACACTTCAAGGCTCACCGTTTTTAAGACTTAACGAGTTATCTGTCGGAGATACCCTGTTATTGGAATGGCCAGGAATTGGTGAACTGAACTATACAGTCAAAAGTAGTGAGATTGTTCCTGCAACATATAACCTCCAAATAGAAGGTGAAAATAGCTTATATTTAATTACTTGTGACCCAATTGGATCAACAGCAAATAGAATAATCGTCTACTCAGAATTAAATGATATAAATCCAATAAATACTAAAATTATTCAAGATAACCCTCAAGAGTCAAACGCTTTAATAATTTCAGTTATATTTTTAGCAGTTGGATTATTATTCAGTTTAATTTATTTCAAAGATGAAAGATTATACATTTTAGCTACTGTATTGATTATATCTGCAGTTTTATTCTATTGTTGTATAAATCCAATCCCATCCGAACTGATATATGACAAAATAATATTTTTAAATGGAGGACTTTAATGGACGTTGATGAAAAATACTTTTCAAACATAACTGCTCGTGAAAGAGCAATATTTGAAGGTGCAATCAGTATGGGAGCGCTGTTCCATCAGTTTGTAGGCACTCCAGTCAATAAAAACACCAAAAAAAGCTTGGAAACAAGTATGGAAGAATCTTTGAAATTACAACCTGCAATAGAAGATGTTGAAGTTGAAATTAGATTCGATAAATTAGAAGAATCAATGACTGAATTTGATTATACTTCCCTAACTGGAGATATGCTGGATGTTAAAATCCACACCAAAGTCAAAAATGTAAAAGCAATAATCAGAATCGAATTCATTGAAGAGTTAAACTACCCATTAATGTATGTTGAAAAAATAGAAGATTAGAAATTAATATATTTCTTTTAAATCTTCTAATAACTCTTTTAAATGATTTAATTTTATATGATTCATCAAAACTACCCGAATAGATTTAGGGCACTTAGCAACAGATACTTTCCATCCCAATTTTTCTAATTTTTGAGCCAATTCGTTCGTATCCATATTCGGATGGTTAAATGCAACGATATTTAATTCAGGTTCACAAACAATTTCATAACCTAAATTTTCAAGCCCTTCTTTTAAGAAAATAGTGTTTTCCATTGACTCTTTGGCAAGTTTAGTGTAACCTTCTTTTCCAAAATATTTCATAATAGCATATGTTGCAGCAGAAGATGCTCCCAAACGAGTTCCAACAATAGTGGATTGTGTTTTTACTGTTAAATATGGTGAATCAACAGCCATAACATCCAAATATTCTTCTTTTCTAAAAAGGATTCCACCAGCAGGAATTGGCGCCAAACCCATTTTATGAGGATCTACAGTAATTGAACAAACCCCTTCAAGTGAAAAATCAAATATAGGCAAATCATAACCACATTCTCTTAAAAAAGGAATTGAAAATCCACCAAATGCCGCATCAACATGGAAATAAATATTATTTTCAAAAGCTATTTTAGATATCTCTTCAATCGGATCGATTAAGCCCAGTTCTGTTGTTCCAGCAATAGCAACAATAGCCACCGTCTTATCAGAAATCAAATCATTGAGAGAATTAATGTCAATCTTATAGTTTTCATCAAGTTTCGCTTCAACAATTTTTAAGTTCAGCATGTCAGCTGCCTTTTTAAATGAAAAATGAGCAGATTCTGGAATAATTATTTCTCCATCAATTATACCTTTGTATTTTCTAGCATGGTTTCTGGCAGCCCTAATAGCCATCAGATTAGCTTCTGTACCGCCAGTGACAATATTACCATAAGGATCATCAATAGACAATAATTCACCAATAGAGTTAATAACCTCATTTTCAATCTGTTTTGTTCCTTTAAAAAGACCAGGATCTCCCAAATTAGTATCTAAAAATTTACAATATACCTCTTTTGCAAATGGATGTGCTTCTGTACACATTGAACCTAAAATTCTTCCATCCGCATAGTTAGAATCCAATTTATGAAGTTTTTCCAGTTCTTTTAAAATGTTTTCTTTATCTATTGGCTTATCTTCCATACAATAACCTGATTTTCAAATAATTATTAAAATAAAAATAAAAAAAAGAAAATAAAAAATTATTCTAAATTCTTACGAGCAGCGTCAAGAATAATTTTTTGTTCAGCTCTAGCGACAGTTTTTCTCA
>CAZOYH010000108.1:0-5665 GCA_964583995.1 uncultured Methanobrevibacter sp. | reverse complement strand
TTCAATCTTTATCCCTATCAATTTTTTTAAATGTTAAAGGATATATAGCAAGCATTATGAATGTGAATAATGAATATTTAATACAATCAAATAATTCACTGCCACCTGCAAGTTTCGGGATTAATGCAAAAAGCAATATAAACAATATGATTGCCCCCACCAGCCTGACTATTGCATCTCTTCTGCTTTTAGGATTTTCGAAATTAACGTATTTTTCCTCAACAAGAAAACCTAATGAAATTCCCAAAACCAATGCTACATATTTAATATAACTTATTGCAGGGCAGAATAGGATTCCTGCCAAAGACAGTACGATAATACCCAAATAGATATATGCCTTATTTTCAACCATGTCAAAAATACGAGATAATATTAAAATTATCGCCAAAGCAAAGATGAAACCTGCTATAGTATCAGTCGGAAAGTGAACGCCTAACCCAACCCTTGAAATGGCAACAATTAAAACTCCAATCAATCCAAAAGCTATATATAGAATATTCTTAATGTATATTGGAATAGCCAAAAACAAGTTAGTTGCCATCATCGTATGTCCACTTGGAAACGAATATCCCTGAATTTTAAAGTTTAGGGGGTCCTGATCAGCCACATTAGCATGAATACACTTGATTTTATCCACGACGGCATATGGCCTTAAACGTGCAACTGTCACCTTGATAAATTCGCAGCACACACCAGCCACACCCAATGAAAGCAATGTGAATTTACCCCAATCCTTATTGTATGCCAGATAAATTGAAATGAATAACAATGCAAGGACATTTTTAGAAACAACATTCGCTATAATTCCAAAGAATTCTAATACAAAACCAGGAAGTGAACTTTGCAGGAATAGTATCAGATAAACCTCCCATCCAAAATAAAATGTTTCAAACATATCCTCAAATATGTTTTGTATTTAATATAAATGTTACTAAAAAAATAATGGATTATCCATTATGATTGATATTTCCTGAAGGCATAGGCAAGAATTGAGCCTGCAAAATTCTGCCAAACCGAATAGATTGCTCCGGGAACTGTTGCCTGAGACAAGTTTGGAAAATGGGTTTTTGCAAGGCTGGTTGACAAACCGGAATTTTGAAATGCAATTTCAATAGCTACTGTGATTATCTGCTTTTTGTCCATTCCTGCAAGGCGTCCAATTCCAAATCCGATTAACATTGAAAGGAAATATTGCAGGACAATGACAATGAGTATTACAGCAGATGAAGTTAAAATGGCTTGTTTATTGGCCCCAATCACTCCTGCAACGATTAAACAAATCACAATTGAAGATACTGTAGGTAGGTAATCTTTTAATTTTTCACAAAAATTAGGGAATTTATAATTCAGAATCAAACCTAACATAATCGGAACAATGACTATTTGAATAATTGAAATGAACATGTCAACCGGATTGAAATGAATCTGATTGCCGATTAACAATAATGTGATTATTGGAGTCAACAAAGGTGAAATCACAGTGGAAACTGCAGTTAAAGAAACAGACAATGCCACATCTCCCTTTGCAAGAAAGGTAATGACGTCAGATGCTGTTCCTCCAGGCACGGTTCCAACAAGAATGAGTCCGGCTGTCAAAGCGGTGTCAAGGGAAAATGTTCTTGCAAGAGTAAATGCCATAAGGGGCATTATGATATATTGTGCCGAAATTCCAACTGTAATTGCCTTAGGATTTTTGAACACATTAATGAAGTCATCCGCTTTCAATGTGGTCCCCATTGTAAAAAGAACTATGCTTAAAAGCAAATTGATAATGTTGATGCCATTATATTCACTTAAAACCCATTTAAATGAATTGGGATAAATTAGAGAAATAGCTACTGCAATCAATATTACTATGAAAAAATATTTTTCAATGAATTCAAAAATCCCTTTCATATTCTAATTTTTTGATTTTGGATATAAAAAAGGTATTGATTTATAAAAGATTTCCCAAGTTTTCAAACTGGAAATAATAGTCAAATTAAAATAGAAAATACAAACAAATAAAATTTCACAATTACCTTTTTAAACTGCATTAACATCCAGTTGAGAGTTAAATACCAATAGCATGGTTAGAATCGAAGGCCATGTAAAAAATCATTCCTCACATTTGATAAAAGATATACTGAAAAAAAGAAAAAGGCGAGGATGGACTTTGCATCCTCCTAAATTTAAATTATTCCAAGTTTAGCTGTCTTTTCATCAACATTGCATTTGAGGAGCTTGTTGAACCTTTTTAACAGTTGCTTATCTTTGCTTCCATTAGTTCATAATTCCATGCACCAAAATGCTCATTAAAAAATTGTGTCAATGAATTTATTCAACCTTCAATACAACTAAATTAACACCTTCAACGATTAAGGATATTCCGAGTAATATTGGAGCAATAATCGGGTTGTCGATTGTTAAAGCACCAATAGCAATCATGACAATCGCCAGAATTATCATTAAAATTGAAAGGACTTTTGAAATTTGTTCTCCTGAAAATAGTCCTGCTATACCCATTATAATCATTAAAATTCCTATGATATAGAATTGTAGGGACATGATTATTGGTATTGCAAAGATATTGGTTGCGAATATGAATCCGAATATTACGGCCAATATTCCTGATATAATAAGAAGAGCACCCATTCCAGTTCTGCCAAAAATTCCTGTAATTATTGAAAAAATACCTAATAACAGGAAACTTATTCCCAATATGGTTGAAGCAAGGGCAGTACTGAAAACAGGACATACAATAAATATTAATCCCAATATTATTGACAGGATACCCATAATTTGATTGCTGTTCATTTTCTCACTTTAAGTTTTTATTTTCTAAAATTAAAATTCAATATTGCACAAAATATGAATTTTAATATATATTTATAGATTTCATTATTAAAAAATTATGGTTTTTCTACATTAAAAAAAAGAACGTTTGTTCGGTTTTTTATTAATCATTAGTGCCAAATAGCTCTTTGAGTTATTACCGGTTACCAGTATTTTTAAAACGAAGTTTGACTAAACTATTTATACCTTTAATTTATATAATAAACATATATGACTTTTTATGATTGGCGTCTGTCAATGGATAAAACAATTTTAGGAACTGTCTACTCAATAGATAACCGAATTGAATCCATTATCTTAAGAGGACATACTTCAGCATGCTGAATTACAAAGAGTTGCTCAAAAAATATTGAAGAGGACAATTAACATGAATATTAAAGAAATAATCAAGGATGCTTTTCTATTTCCATCAAAAAATACTGGAAGATTTGCAATTTATCTTCTTTTGTCAGTGCTTATGGTAGGATTTGTCATTGGAGGCATTTTTACATATGCATTTGGAATTATTGATGCTGAAAATTATTTGACCGGAGGAATATATCTTATAATCGCCATGGTTATCGGATTTATAATCTCAGGTTATCACATCAAGATTATTAAATCCGGAATTGAACATGACGACAATGTTCCGGTCTTTGAATTGTATGAAGATTTTATGACCGGTTTTGATAATGTTCTTGTTTTAATACTTTACTACATAATTCCAGCATTAATTGTTATACTTGTAGGATATGGTACAAATCTTTTCGGCAAAGCCATGGAGGTTGTGGAAGAATTTGTATTACAGATATTCAATGTTTACATTATGGGTGATTCCATAGACATTGCAGTCAATGCAATATCTCCCATATTAACCAGTTTCTTTAATTCATTAGCTATTACCATAACTGTTGCTTTAGTTGTATTTTTAATCTTTTCAATCATTTATTTAATGGCTGAAGCAAGATTGGCAAATACTGGCAGTTTGAGAGAAGCTTTAAATATTTTTGAAGCAACTAAAGACATAACAAGAATTGGCGTTGGCAAATTTGTTCTATTGCTTTTAGCAATTGTTGTAATCATTGCAGTTATTGAGCTTATTTTAATAATTGCATTAACCTTTTATCCGTTTTTATTATCAATTATTTATATTATACTAACTCCATACATGGTATTAGTATCTCAAAGAGCCCTAGGATTATTGTACTCCAATATAACTTAACATTTAAGTTATATAGAAATAAAGACATGAATTTAAATTATAAAAAGTAAAAATAACTATTCAGTGGATGTTAATATGGACATAACAGAAATAATAAAAAGAGCATTTATATTTCCATCAAAAAACTTAGAAATATTATCAATTTATGCTATTTTGTCAGTGCTGGCTGGAGCATTTGCTGTTCAAGGAGTAATAACATTTATATTTGGAATTGTTGACATTGTAAATTTTGTGATCGGTGCAACATATATTGCGATTTCAATAATAATCGGAATTATTACCCGAAGAATATCAGTTCAATGCGTCAAATCCGGAATCGAATTGCAGGAAAAAATACCTGATTTTAAATGGTGGGGAAATTGGGGTCTCGGTTTAAAAAAGATTGTTATCACAATATTCTACTTCATAGTTCCGGCATTGATTGTTGTATTTATAGCTTTGATTACAAATGTTTTTGGCAACATTATAAATATTGATCAAGCAATAACTTTGAATATTTACCCTGTTCTCATGGGAAATGCTACCGTTGCAGACGCAATAACTCAAGCATCAATTCCATTATTCCTTTCATTAGCATTTACCCTTGCTGCAGGATTACTTATATTTTTAGTATTTACATTCTTCCAAGTTATAGCTGAAGCAAGATTAGCACATACTGGCAGTTTAAAAGATGCATTAAACTTTTTTTCAGCTGCAAAAGACATAAAAATGATTGGAATAGGTAAGGTAATCGTATTGTCCTTAGCAGTGCTTGTGATTGTCTCAGTTATTGAGCTGTTTTTAACATTTGTCTTCGACCATCTGCTGGTTTTATCAATTCTCAATATTATTATAACACCATACTTCGCCCTATTTGGTCAAAGCGCTTTAGGATTTTTATATTCCGATATAGTTTAATCTAAACTATACTTCTTTTTTATTTTGGAAATCGTATAATAACAATAACAATCTACATATTTGGTGAAATAATGAACCTGAAATTAGACAATAAAATGCAGTTGTTGGTTTTGTTTACTTTGACCACCAGCATAGTAACCATAGCCCAAGGCATAATCACGACAGGTGTCGTATACCTGATGAGCGACTTCTCTGTTTCATCAACACAGGCACAATGGTCATATTCGGCTTTCCTACTTGTTGTGGGAGTCATGATTCCATTAAGCGCATTCATATCACGCAGATTTAATGCAAAAACAATATTTTTCTTTTCATTAACCGTGTTCCTTTTGGGATCAATCATATGTTACTTTTCAACATCACTAACCATGTTAATCATAGGTAGAATTACTCAGGCTATTGGAAATGGTGTTTTGATGCCCTATGTTCAGATTCTGCTTTTAAGAATTGTTCCTGAAGAGAAATGGCAAACCTATATGGGATTGTATGGTCTTGTAATTGCAATAGCACCAGTTGTTGGATCATTTATTGGCGGATTTGTAATAACATTATATGGCTGGCGAGCCTTGTTTTCATTTTTCACAATATCCTCACTTGTTCTGATGGTTTTAGGTTTAATTCTTGTAAAGGATAATGCCCCAACTGAAGATTATCCTCTGGACTACTTATCAGTAATATTGTCAGTTATTGGATGTGGAGGAGTGATGCTTGGTTTTACAAATGTTGCAGATT
>CAZOYH010000107.1:0-5770 GCA_964583995.1 uncultured Methanobrevibacter sp. | reverse complement strand
ATTGTGATGATTAAATGAATGATTTAGAAGAAATTGTCTATAAACATGCTTTATTGAATGCAGTCAAACATAAGGGAAGTGCAAATCCCGGAGCGGTAATGGGTTCAATAATGTCAAACGAACCTGAACTTAGAAGTAAAGCAAAAGAAATTGGTCCGATGTCCGGTAAAATTGTAGCAAAAGTAAATGCTTTAAGCCCGCAAGAACAGGCTAGTGAAATGGAAAAATTAGGCATCGAAGTGCAGGAGAAAAAACCTAAAGCTAAAGAAGTAGGTCTTCAAGAGCTTCCGGGAACTCATGAAAACATTGTTTTAAGATTTGCTCCAAACCCAAGTGGACCTTTACACATTGGTCATTCAAGAGCAGCAGTTCCTAATGGAGAATACGTTAAAAGACATAATGGGAAATTAATATTAAGAATTGAAGACACCGATCCGAAAAGAGTATTTGAACCTGCTTATGAAATGATTCCTGAGGATTTAAAATGGCTTGGAATCAATCCTGATGAAATAGTCTATCAGTCTGACAGGTTTGAAATATATTATGATTATGCTCGCCAGTTAATAGAAAAAGGCGCAGCTTACATGTGTACCTGTGACGGTGCAACATTTAAAGAACTTAAAGACAATTGCAAAGCATGTCCTTGTCGTGACAATAGTGTTGAAGAAAACCTTGAATTATGGGAAAAATTTGATACTATGCAAGCCGGTGAGGCTGTTTTAAGGGTTAAGACAGATATCAATCATAAAAATCCAGCTATTCGTGACTGGGTTGCAATGAGGCTGGTTGATGAAGAGCACCCACGCTTAGGTACAAAATACAGAATTTATCCGATGATGAACTTTTCTGTCGCAGTTGATGATCATTTACTTGGTATGACTCATGTTTTAAGAGGAAAAGACCATTTGGCAAATACAGAAAAGCAAAAGTACTTATATGACCATATGGGTTGGGATTTGCCTGAATTCATCCATTATGGAAGACTCAAAATGGAAGATATTGCTTTAAGTACTTCTAAAGCAAAAGAAGGTATTGAAAATGGAACCTACTCTGGATGGGATGACCCTAGACTTGGTACCTTAAGAGCTATTGCAAGACGTGGAATTGACCCAAGAACAATCTACAATTTAATCACTGAAATCGGCGTTAAAATGGCTGATTCAGCTATCAGCTGGAAAAAAATCTATGGATTAAACCGTAACTTCTTGGAGCCTATAGCTAACAGATATTTCTTCTGTGAGGAACCTGTAAAAATAGAAGTTAATGGATATGATGGTGGTAAAGTAGATATTGAAAGGCCACTTCATGCAGACCATCTGGACAGGGGAAATAGGGTTTTACCATTTGACGGAAGTGCATATTTGGCTAAAGATGATATTACAGATGGAACATTCAGGTTAATGGATGCAGTCAATGTTGAAATTAAAGGTGAAGATATATCATATCATTCCACTTCATTTGAAGATGCAAGGGCAGTTAAAGCTAGAATTATACAATGGGTTCCAGTTGAAGACAATGTTAATGTTAAAATTGTTATGGATGATGCATCTCTAAAAGAGGGTCTTGGTGAAGGAGCTCTTAGGGATTTACGTGTCGGTGATGTAGTTCAATTTGAAAGAGTCGGATTTGCAAGACTTGATGAAATTAAAGATGATGAATTGATATTCTACTTTGCTCATAAATAGGTGATTTAGATGACTATGTTTACAAATGGATTTTCCACTCTTCAAATGCCAAAGGATTTTGAAGCTGTTAATGCTAAAGATGAATTTACAGAATTATATCTTGTAAATACCAAAATACCTATGTCCATTAAATTTTCCACAACTCCTACATTGGTAGGTCTTCCGGATATTAGGGCTGACATTGAAAAAAATGTTACAAGCAACGAAAAGATTAATGTAATTGCATCTGATTTTATACCTATAAACAATGATATTTACTATATGATTATCTCTTCTTTTTCAGACGGAGAAAATGAAATCAGACGTAATGAATTTTTATATGTTGAAGATAATAATCTCTACATTTTTGAATTCACATATCCTTATGCCGATAGGGAATTGGATAACTTCTATCTTGATATAATCCGTTCTTTAAAAATCAGTGTTCCAAAATATATCGTCGAAGATGGAAGTTACAGAATCAATCATGAATAGAAAAAAAGAATTTAAAAAGTTTATTTTTAAAATAAACTTTTTTTAATATTTAATCATCACCTACCTTTTGTGGCAAGTAAGGAACAAGCGCATCAGCTAATTTACTGATTGGCATGGTTTGTATCCAAACTTTTCCAGGTCCGGTTAATCTGGTGAAAAATAGTCCTTCCCCACCAAATATCATGTTTTTAACACCTTTTACTCTTTCTATATCAAAATCAACGGTTTCTTCCATTGCAGCAAGGTGTCCTTGGTTTACAAGTAACTTTTCTCCAGGTTGTAAGTCATGTTCAATTACTTCACCGTCAATTTCTAAAAATAGCATTCCGGTTCCAGTGAACTTTTGAAGAATAAATCCTTCTCCACCAAATATTCCGGCTCCTAGTTTTTTTCTAAAGTGCATGTTGATATCAACACCTTCCTCTGCAGCAAGAAATGCGTTTTTCTCACCGATGATTGTGTTTGATCCGGTCAATCTTATAGGTATGATTTTACCAGGATAGCAAGATGAAAATGCAATTTTTTGATTGTCTGATTCTGCAGTAAAGAAATTTAAAAATATAGTGTCTCCAGATAGAGCTCTTCCAAGACCTTTCAAAAGACCTCCGCCGGTATTTGTTTCCATTTTGATACCTGAGGTCATAAATGCCATTGCTCCACTTTCATCTTTCATTGTTTCTCCTTTCTGCAGTTTGCAAACTACAGTAGGAAATGAACCACCGCTTATTTCATATTCCATTAAATCTCACCTTAAATATTTAGATATTAATATGTTGGATTTAATGATATTTAAAAATAGGTAGTTTCAAAATGAATGTAGTATAGAAAAAAAGAGAATTTTTGAGTTATATTTCAATATAACTCATTTAATATATTTTTTTGACATCACTTGGTTTGATGATGATGTCTTGGCGTCTGTACCTAACTGAGATGTCATCACCTTTTATAGCATAAACTTGGCTTGAATAGGTTTCGCCTAAGTGATTAAATATGATTTCATCACCTACTTTAAGCACTTCGTCGTTATTGTTTATTGTGATTTTAATATTGTCTCTGGAAGGCTTATCTTTAATGGCACCAATTTTTGGCTCAGCAAGCTCTGGTTCAGGTGATTTTTTAGCCATGTTAAATACTCTGCGGGTATTTTCACGTCTTAACCTGTCTTCTTCGGTTACTGCATGCAACTCATCATAGTCAATGTGAGTTTCATTAATAATTGGTTCGAATTCATCATATTCGTTAACATTTCTAATGTAAGTTTCACTGCCGATGTCAGGTGTTTCTTCTGTTTCGGGAGTTAATTTATCTTTAACTTCTTTAAATATTTTTGACCCTTTGATTTTGTTTGCAACTCTATCTAAATCTTTTCTGTAATCCAAATCCATGGCATCGTCATCATTTCCAAATAAGTTAGCGTCATCTATTGATGCTCCAAGCTTGTAATCAGTATTTTCGCCTACTTTGCTTGGTGTTTTTAGGGCAGGCTCTTTGATTTCTTCATTTTGAATGTCTTGGGAATCATCATTTGAGTCAAGTAAAACATCAGTTATGTTTTTGTCTTCTGAAATGCTTGTAATTTCCTCTTCACTTTCTTTAGAAGCAGCAGTGCTAATTGCCTCATCAATGTCTTTTTGTGTTGTTACTTCTAAAGGTTTTTCTTCACTTTTAACTTCTTCGCTAGGGGAATCTTTAATTAAATCACTAATGGTTTCCTCTTTTTCATCAATGACTTCTTCAATAAGAGGTTCTTCAGTTTTGTTTTCACGATTTCTTTTAATGCTTTCTTTGATTTCAGTTAAATCTTCATCATCATCTCTAGTGATTTTTTTGGATTCTTTTTCTCTTTCACTATCTTTTCTTTTTGATTCTTTGATTAATTCATCAATAGTGAATAAATCTTTTAGTTCTGTTTTGTCTTTATTATTTTGAGTCATAATATCCATCTGGCTTTGTTTAATTGGTTCTTGGAATTTTTCAACAGTATTTCCGTAATCAACAAGTACTTGATTGTGTGATTCATATTCATAATTTTGCAAATTATTTTCCTCAACTTTTTGAGGAACAATATAAGCATCATTTTTGGAATCTGCATTTGTATTTTTTGAAAAAAATGATGTATTATTTGAGGGTTTTTGAGGAGATAAGCTACGTCTGTTGTTTGGATAATTGTCATTATTCTGTTTTCCACTTGAAAGTATTTCGTTTATAGCTCCCGCATCTGGAAGTATTGGTCCTTCATCGTTCTCAAGTTCAGCGCCTCTATAGTGTAATTTAACAGCTATAATGGCTATAATTGCAATTATTGCAATTGTTATCCAAATTAAAATTGTAATTCCGTTCATATTTCCTAACCCTTATTTATTATAAATATACATATGTAATCTTATTCATTTAAATATTATTATTTTTTTAAATCTGTAATTTTATATATTTCTAAATTAAAATATAAATTAGATTAATAATTTATAGAGGATTAATCATGGTTGTTAAAATTAATGAAAACTATCTTAAATTAAAAAGCAGTTACCTTTTTGTGGAAGTTGCTAGAAGAGAAGCAGAATTTATAAAGAATAATCCAGATGCTGATGTAATTAAAATGGGTATTGGAGATGTAACAAAACCATTAGTTCCGGCTGTCGTTGATGCATTCAGAGCAGCAGTTGATGAAATGGGCAAAGCAGATACTTTCATGGGCTATGGTCCCGAACAAGGTTACGGCTTTTTAGCTGAAGCAATTATTAAAAACGATTATGAAAAATATGGTGTATCTCTTGACACATCAGAAGTATTCATTAGCGATGGTGCTAAATGTGATGCTGGTAATATTCAAGAAATATTCGGCATAGACAATAAAATCGCTGTAACCGATCCAGTTTATACTGTTTATGTTGACACCAATGTAATGGCTGGAAGAACCGGTGAAATGGGTGATGACGGTATGTATGAAGGATTAACCTATCTAAAATGCAATACTGAAAACGCTTTCGTTCCAGAACTTCCATCCGAGCCAGTGGATATTATCTATTTATGTTACCCAAATAATCCGACAGGTACTACATTAACAAAAGATCAGTTAAAAGTATTTGTTGATTGGGCAAAAGAAAACAAAGCATTAATATTATTTGATGCAGCTTATGAAGTTTTCATTAATGAAGATGATGTTCCTCACACTATTTATGAAATTGAAGGAGCAAAAGAAGTTGCTATTGAATTTAAAAGCTATTCAAAAACTGCAGGATTTACAGGAACTCGTTGCGCATACACAGTTGTTCCTAAAGAATTAATCGGATATGACAGCGAAGGCAACGAAGTAGAAATTAATCCGTTATGGAACAGAAGACAAACCACCAAATTTAATGGTGTATCTTATCCTGTTCAAAAGGCCGCTGAGGCAACTTACTCTCCTGAAGGTCAAAAACAAATTAAGGAAGTTGTTGACTATTACATGGCAAATGCTAAAATAATCCGTGAAAGCTTATCTGATTTAGGTTTAGAAGTTCATGGTGGAGTAAGCTCACCTTATATATGGGTTAAAACTCCTAATGACATGGATTCATGGGCATTTTTCGATTTATTATTAAACGAAGCTAATGTTGTTGGAACTCCAGGTT
>CAZOYH010000106.1:0-5800 GCA_964583995.1 uncultured Methanobrevibacter sp. | reverse complement strand
AATTAGGGGATATTTAATGAGCTTAATTATTGCTTATATTGGTAAAAAAGGATGTATAATGGCGAGTGATAAAAGAAAGATAGGATATTTCGGTGATAAAGAAAATTTGAAAATATTAGAAAAAGAATTATATGATGGAGTCATCGCAAACGACGATGAGTTTGATAAAAGAGCTTCCGAGCTTGGAATTTCAATTAAAATTACTGATGATGCAAATAAGCTGAAAATAGTTGGAAACACAGTTAGAGGTGAAGTAAGCACTAAAGGAACTTTTGAAACAAAAAGACGTAGAATTTACGGAACTACAAATGGATATCAGCTTGTAGAACTGGTGGGTTCCGAGACAACTTCACGTAAAGCTGGAGAGAAAGGAATCATTATCTTCGGTAATAATTTTGCTAAAAAGATGGCTGAAACATTAATATCCAGAAAATGGAAAGCATCACAAAGTTTAAGATACATGGGGGATATTTTTGAAGAAATATTAACTGAAGTTGCATCAAAAACACCTACTGTAGGTGATAAATTTGATGTTTTAATTCAGGAACCAAAATTCTCCGCTTCCGAAGCTCAAAAGCATTTGAATATTACTATTGATAATGACATTAAGGTATTGACTAAATTCAGACAGGAATTAACCGAACAGATTGTTCAGCAGAATATAGCAATTGACATGGCAAGTAAGATCATAGATAAAGGTGAAATAGGTCGTGTCGCAGCTGTTGATGGAAATATGATTCAAGTCCAGCTCAATGATAAAACACAGGCAATGGATGGGAATTGGAAACAATTGGCGGCTCCAGGTCAAAATGTTTTAATGTTCAGTGATAGTGATGATGTTAAGATAGGAGATAAAGTTGTCATTGAAGATGAGAACTTATGTCTTAAAAAGGATAAATCAACACTTAAATGTGATATAATTCTATGTTCTCTATAAGCTGGGGTTTAAATGAAAATAACATTTTTAGGTAGTGGTGGCGGAAGATTTTCCGCAATATCACAAAGAAGAATGACTGGAGGATTTAGAATTGATAATTTAGGTGGTAAGAATTATCATATTGATCCAGGTCCAGGTGCTTTGATTAGAACATATCAGTTCGGATTCAATCCCCGCAATCTAAGTGGAGTGTTTGTATCCCATTCACACACAGACCATTATAATGATGCTGAAATCCTCATTGAGGCAATGACAAGAGGAATGACTAAAAAAATGGGCACAATTGTTGGAAGCACAAGTGTTTTGCAAGGATATGATAAGTGGGGTCCATGCATTTCCAAGTATCACCAATCCAATTCTAATGTGGTGGTTTTAAAACCTGATGAAGTTTGTGAAATGGATAAAATCAAGATTAAGGGTACAAAAACAGAACATGGGGATCCGGCAGGTGTTGGTTTTCAGATAGACTATAATGGATTTAAAGTTTCTTATACCTCTGATACAGGATACTTTGACGGGCTTGCACAGGCTCATGAAGGTGCAGATATTTTAATTGCAAGTGTACTGCGCCCTGGAAACAGACCAATTCTTGGACATATGTGTTCAGTTGATTTTGTTAATCTGATTGAAGAAGTAAAACCAAAAGTGGCTGTAATGACACATTTGGGTCTTAAAATGATTTCAAACAATCCTGTTACAGAAGCTAAAAAGATTTCCAAAAAGACAGGTGTTAAAGTAATTGCTGCTTTTGACGGGCTGTCATTCAATGTAAACTATAACAATCCGAAAAGATTTAGATTAATCTCACTTAAGGATGTTGATTCCGCTGTTCATTCAACATCTCATAAGATGTTTAAAAACGAAAGAAGAAATGCTTATCAACAGTCATTTAAAAATAATGAGTTTGATGAGCTTTCAATATTAAAAAAGCATCAAAATTAATCTTCTAAATTGCTTGGGTGGATAAATCCGGAACGTATCATATGGTCTGCAAGAACGATTGCTGTTGTGGCTTCAGCTACAACAGTGACTCTTGGACAGATACATGGATCGTGTCTGCCTTTAATTTCTATTTTTTCATTTTCCATTTTTTCCAGATTGATTGAATTTTGACATTTGGAAATGGATGGTGTCGGTTTAACTGCAATTCTTGATATGATTGGCATTCCATTACTCATTCCGCCAATTATTCCGCCGGAATTGTTTGTTTTGGTTGTGATTTTATTATCTTTAATCTCATATTCGTCGTTGATTTCACTGCCGGTGTGTGTTGCAACATCAAATCCAAGACCTATTTCAACCCCTTTGACAGCGCCAATGTTCATCAATGCTCCTGCAAGGGATGCGTCAAGTTTGCCGAAAACAGGTTCACCAAGACCTGCCGGAATGCCAGTTGCAATTGTTTCCACAATACCTCCAACGGAATCACCCTCTTGTTTTTTAGCCAAAATCAGTTCTTCCATTTCTTTTGCAGCATCAATGTCTGCGCATCTTATTGGATTTTTCTCAATGTTTTCTTTAATTAATTTCAAATCATTATTTTGAGCTTTTATGCTTCCAATCTGTGTTACATGAGATATTATTTCAATGCCTTTTGTTTTTAAGAGTTTTTTAGCTATTGCACCTCCGATAACGTGGCCAATAGTAACTCTTCCACTGCCTCTTCCGCCACCATTGTAATCGTAATTGCCGTATTTGGACATCCAACCGTAATCACCATGGGATGGGCGAGGAGTGTTTTTAAACATCGAATAGTCTTTTGAATGTTGGTTTTTGTTAAAAATAATGCCAGTAATTGGAGTGCCGTCTGTTTTTCCTTCAAAAATTCCGGACAATATTTGAACTTCATCTGCTTCTTTTCTTGCAGTGGTTACTTTACTGGTTCCAGGTTTTCTTTTATCAAGCTCTTTTTGAATATCTTCTGCGCTTAATTCGAGATTTGCAGGGCATCCATCAACAATAGCTCCAAGAGCTTTTCCATGACTTGAACCGAAACTGGTTATTCTAAATTTTTCTCCAATTGAATTTGACATATTAGGCCTCTTTTTAATTGATGAAATATTTGTTTTTTAATCTTATTAAATGTTTAAATTTTCACATATGAATTTGGACTGTTCAAGTGTAAGTCCTGCTTTGAGTGTACCCTTTTCAGTGGATAGTGTAAAGTCAGCATGGTTTTCAACGATTTCCTTTAGGAAATTTCTGTAAGCTATTAATGAATCTTTTCCAGTAGGTCCTGCTTCGTTTTTTAGTTTTTCAATATCCTCTCCGCATTTGATGTAATCAAAGAGTTTTACAAGTCCCTGTTTTCTTGGTGATTTTCTTGTTACATCATCTTCAGTTGGGTTTTGAAATGCGAATTTGATATTATATGAACCTAATGATATGCCTTTAACAATTAAATCTTCGTTTAAGTTAGTTTCAGTTAATGAATTAGTAACTGAATTATTAGCCATGGTAAATGCGTTACCTAATGAATACATGTTGGATAACAGCAATGGTGTTTTCAATTCTTTGCCTTTGAGTTTTAAATCCATATCGTTTAATTCATTAACAAAATCAATTTTGTCCTGTTTAAATATTTCATATAACTCTTGCATTGTCTTGAAATTTCCGAGAGTTCCATATTCATTTGGATGTTTTTTAAGGTACTCTTCTGTGTCGTCAATTTCAATTTGCATTTCATTTAATTCTTTGTTGAACTCTTCTATTGTTTTAAATAGCATATTGCATTCCTCTAACTAAATGAACTATTCCTTTTGGAATATTTTCCTTGTCACTTCCAAACAAAATAATGAGTATTCTTCGTTTGTTGTTTAGGTATCTTTTGTAATTCTCATAATCTTCAGGAGGGTATCTATACACTTTGAATGAATGACAAAGTTTGTTACTTTTTACATGAGCTTCTTTAATTAATTTATCTATTTTTTCTTTGTCATTATTTTCGATAATTTTAATTGCATCAAATTCGGTTAATGTATCTATGTCCTTTGGATTTTCTTTTGATGTAACAAAACTACCATCTATCCAATGATCAATATAATACCCAGTATCTATCAGATCTTTTAGATGTTTCTTGTATTCTGCCATGATTTCTCGGCGTTTTAATGATTTGTTTTTAGAAAATGTTTCTTCTATTTCTTCAAGTGTCATCTTATGAATGCCTTTTGGAAGATATCCATGTTTATCAAAAATGTTAAATTTTTTGGTTTTCATAATTTTGCCTCTAAAATTTAACAGTCAACTGCACTTATTATCCTATTTTTTCTCAAAATATATATTTTTTTTCAGCATATCTTCCAAATATTTTCCAGATTCATTCAATATTGATTTTTACGAACTTAAATCAATTTTACACACTTAAGACAATATTTCAATGTGAGTGCAATTTTACGAAGTGGGGTCAATTATAATAATTTTAAATATTTCCAAATCAAATATTAAACCAAGTGATTATTATGCAGTTTCCTACAACAAGAATGAGAAGACTTAGAAAAAATGCTAAAATAAGAGATATTGTCCGTGAAACAAAACTTGAAAAAGAAGATTTGATTTATCCGATTTATTTTAAAGAAGAACTCGTTGGTGATGAAAAAGAAGAGATTTCATCACTTCCAGGTGAATTCAGATATTCTCTAGATTCCGGTGTTGAGTTTGCAAAACAGCTTGAAGCCAAAGGTTTAAAATCAATTATCGTATTTGGAATTCCAAAAGAGGACACCAAGGATGAGATAGCTTCACCAGATTACTCTGCAACAGGAATTGTTCAGAAAGCTATTCGCAGACTCAAAAAGGAAACTAATCTTGTTGTTATAAGTGATGTTTGCTTATGCCAATACACTTCTCATGGCCATTGCGGTATGATTAAAGATAACGATGACACAGATGATGGAATTGAAATATTAAATGATGAATCCCTTCCTTACATTGCTAAAGTTGCACTTTCCCATGCTGAAGCCGGAGCAGACATTGTTGCACCTTCTGACATGATGGATGGGAGAGTTGGAGCAATCCGTCAGACTTTGGATGAAAATGGATTTTACAATGTGATGATAATGTCATATTCTGCCAAATATGCATCTGCATTTTACGAACCTTTCAGGGTTGCAGCATGTTCATCACCACATTTGGGGGACAGAAAATCCTATCAGATGGATCCTGCAAATGCTGTTGAGGCCATAAGGGAATGTGAACTTGATGTTATTGAAGGATGTGACTTTTTAATGGTTAAACCTGCACTTCCTTATCTTGATGTTGTCCGCATGGTTCGTGACGAGTTTATGTTGCCTCTTGTTGCATATAACGTAAGCGGCGAATATTCCATGCTTATGGCAGCTATTGAAAAGGGATATCTCACCGAAAGGGCGATTTTGGAGTCTTTACTTTCAATTAAAAGGGCTGGGGCAGACTTGATCATCACTAATTTTGCACCATATCTTCTTTTAAATGATGTGATAGAATGAATCCTCAAGAAATTGCAAAAATAGCACAAATTGCCTCTGCACTGGAGGTAAGCGGTTATCCAAAACCTGGAAATGTTCACAGAACCCGTGACTATGATGACATGGTTTTTGAAGATTTTGTAATCAGTGGAATTGTAATTGGTGATACTATCCGTGAGGCATGCACTGACGTTGATGTTGAAAATCCTAAATTAGGCAAATACATCCTTCAGGCGGTAGCTGAAACCGACAGGTGGATTAAAAACAATACCAACCTTGGAATTGTAATGATGACAACCCCGATTGCAGTTGCGGCAGCTATCAGCGAATCATTTGATGAAATCCGTGAAAACGTTAAGTTATTAATGGCTAATACCTCAGTTGACGATGCATGTGACTTGTATGATGCAATCAACATTGC
>CAZOYH010000105.1:0-5871 GCA_964583995.1 uncultured Methanobrevibacter sp. | reverse complement strand
TATCACTTTTAATCTATTTTCACAACAAATCGGTAGTTATATAAATATCAGTTTATCTGCCCTCTGTTCTCCAAATCCGTTATATATTTATATATTCGTTGATAGACTTTTAGTCATGTTTTAGAAGTTTTAAACAAATATCATGTATTTTTACGATTGTTTGAATGATATAAAACATTTATCATGAAATTTATTAGGAGTTTGGAAAGGGATGAAATACAAAAAAAGCATGATCCTACTGCTTCTTGCAATTTTCATATTCTCAATTGCAACCGTTAATGCAGGGGATATGAATGATACAACAAGCGAGGGCATCATGCAAATGGAACCGGTAACACTCAAGACAACTGAAAACGAAATAATAACGGATAATCCGAATACATTCTCACAACTGGACAAGGACATCAATGAGTCACAGGACACATTTGAAATGAAGTATGACTACACTTTCAGCAATGAAACTGACAGTGGTCCGGTTGTTATAGAAAAAAGCGATTTCACAATAAACGGAAACAATCATGTTCTGGATGCAAACATGCAATCCGGAATATTCAAGATTACAGGAAGCAATATAACAATCAACAATCTCATATTCATCAACGGTAATAGCAATAGAGGGGGAGCAATATATGCTACAGGACACGTTACATTAAACAATGTGACTTTCATCGCCAATAATGCCAGTTGTGGCGGAGCAATTCTCATTTATGACAGTATATTAAATTGCGCAGGTTCCCGCTTTATTGACAATTCCGCTGAAAGGGGATCATCCATATATTCAGATAATGCTACATTAAAGGTCTCAAACTCATCTGTCACATCACACAGCACTGGTAAATATGGTCAAATTTATGCCACAGATTCCTCAGTCAGCATAGATGATTCAGATTTCATTAACATAACTTCTGCTTATGCATCCGCACTCTATTTTGAATATTCTGAAAGTTCAATTACTAATTCCAGATTCATTAATCTTACAGCCGAGAAATCCGCAGGAGCAATTGTCGTAAGATGGACAGGCAACTCCTATATCAAAGGCTGTAAGTTCATCAACACCAAATCCATTAAAAATGCCGGCGCAATACTGGTTGATTATGGAATGGAAAACTATAATGCGGTAGTATCTGATTGTGTGTTTGAAAATTCATCATCCATGATTGGCGGAGCATATATTCAGCTGGGAGGTCGTTTATTATTTAATAATACTGATTTCATTGACAATAAAGCCTCCTGTGATGGTGGTGCGGTTTATCTTTCATATGCACAAGGTGAATTTGATAACTGTAATTTTAACTCAAATATTGCAGGCTATCACTCTGATTATCCCGCTTTGGGCGGTGCAGTCTATTCAGACAAGAGTGCGTTAATAATAGGTGATTCTAATTTTATCAATAATTCAGCATATCTGGGAAATGCAGTATATGCATGGGATTCATATTACATTATATTCGATTCAACATTTCTAAACAATACTAATGCAATTTTCACAGTCTTTGATTATGAATCATCTAATCTTGAAAATAATATTTATAATAATGATACGGTAGTTACCAATGAATCATATTCTTATCCGACATATGTTGATTCTCCGGCTTTGGAGTTGAAATTAATTAACAACACAATCAATGTCAACACTCTTCCTAATAGATTTGACCTGCGTGAGTGGAATCTGGTCAGCCCAGTTAAAAATCAGGGTCTTATGGGTTCATGCTGGACATTTGGAATGCTGAGTGCTGTGGAATCTGCATTATTAAAGGCATATGGCTTGGAATTTGATTTGTCAGAAGGCAACCTGCACCACAATATGATGAGATATTTCATATACGGAGATACTCGCATTCATGAAGGAGGATTTTTGACATCTGCCCTTTCTTATCTGGTTGGATGGTATGGTCCTGCTCTGGAAGAAACAGACCCTTATGATGAGGTGGGAAAACTTTCACCATTCATAACTGAAGGCTATGATGTCATTCATATACAGGATGCAGTTATTGTCCCGAATGATGAGGTGCCGGCAGGTTCCAAGCTAAAATCAGCGATTCTCAAATATGGTGCATTGGCTGTGAGCTATTATGGTGACGGGGATGATGCTAATGGATATTATAATCCTAAAACTTCAGCACATTATATTAATGAAAGTCTCAGCGCAAATCATGCGGTTTCAGTTATTGGATGGGATGATAACTTTTCTAAAGATAATTTCTTAATTACTCCTCCGGGAGACGGTGCATGGATTGTTAAAAACAGCTGGGGAACCAACTGGGGAGATGAAGGAATAGTTTACATTTCCTATTATGATAAAACATTTTTACCTGGGGGATTTTTTGAGGATGACGCTTTTGGGATTGTAATTGAAAATACCATACCCTATAATAAAAATTACCAGCATGACTTCATATGGTCCGGTCAATTCGCCGGTTTTGATGAGAATGGTGTATTAGCAACTGGTATTAATGTTAATGGAAGTATTGCTTATGCCAATCAGTTTGAAGCTGCATCTGATGATTTGATTGCCGCTGTGGGAACCTACTTCAACAGCAGTGATGTGAATTACACTGTAGAAATCTATGTAAACGATAAACTGAAACTGATACAGGAGGGCATGTCCCCATTTTGCGGATATCATACAATCAGGTTAAATGAATATGTGCCGGTCAAAAAAGGAGATATTTTCAAAGCGGTTATTACTTCAAACATGATGCCTTTATGTTATTGTCCATGGTGCAGGGTGCATTTCACTGAAAACACTTCATTTTTCTATAATGGTTATGAATGGAAAGACTTATATGTCACTGAGAATAATATTGCTTGTTTGAAAGTCTACACTGTTGAGGATGTTGACAACATAATAAATTACACATTTAAAGATTTGAATAATCATATAAACTGGTCTGAGGATGTGCTGGAAATAATACATGACTACACCTTCAGCAATGAAACCGACAGCGGTTCGGTTGTTATTAATAAAAGCAATTTCACAATAAACGGAAACAATCATGTTCTGGATGCAAACGGCCAATCCAGAATATTCTACATTACCGGAAGCAATATAACAATCAACAATCTCGTATTCATCAACGGTAATAGTAATATAGGAGGTGCAATATATGCTACAGGCAATATCACATTAAACAATGTGACTTTCATCACCAATAATGCCAGTCGTGGCGGAGCAATTGCCATTTACAACGGTATTTTAAATTGCGCAGGTTCCAGTTTTATTGATAATTGCGCTGAAGGAGGATCATCCATATATTCACAAAATTCCACATTAAAGGTCTCAAACTCATCTGTCACATCACACAGCACTGGTAAATATGGTCAAATTTATGCCACACATTCCTCAGTCAGCATAGATGATTCAGATTTCATTAACATTACTTCCACTTATGCATCCGCACTCTATTTTGAATATTGTGAAAGTTCAATCACCAATTCCAGATTCATTAATCTTACAGCCGAGAAATCCGCAGGAGCAATTGCCGTAAAATGGACAGGCAACTCATATATCAAAGGCTGCGAGTTCATCAACACCAAATCCATTAAAAATGCAGGTGCTATAATGGTTGATTATGTAATGGAAGCCTACAATGCTACAGTAACTGAGTGTGCGTTTATAAATTCATCATCCATGATTGGCGGAGCATATATTCAGCTTGGAGGCAGTTTAATCCTGAACGGTTCCAACTTCACAAACAATAATGCCCAAGTTGGAGGAGCAGTTTACATCTCATTTACCAACACAACAATTGACAATTGTATTTTTGAATCAAACAAACTGTCCGGTAACCACTACGGCGGTGCAGTATATTGCGACATCAGTAACCTGACACTGACCCGAACAGAATTCCTCAATAACTCCGCATATCTTGGAAATGCAGTATATGCCTGTGATTCATGTTATAATATCACCAGTTGTGTGTTTAAAAACAATGCAAATGCGATTTTCACAGATTTTGACAAAAACCAGTGCAGTCTCAAAAATAATGAATATACCAATGACAGTGTAATCACCAATCAGTCATTTTATTCACCCGTATCTTTCGAATATCCCGGATTGAATCTGACTTTAATCAACAATACAATCAGTATTTCAACTCTTCCCTCAAGGTTTGATTTACGTGACTGGGGATGGATTACTCCAGTTAAAAATCAGGGCCATATGGGGTCCTGCTGGACATTTGCCTTTGGCGAAGCGTTGGAAACCGCTCTTTTAAAAGCAACAGGCATCAGATATGATATCTCTGAAAACTATATTCAGAATCTCCAAATAAGATACTCAGAATTTGGAGATTTACGGGCTGTTGAAGGAGGATTGGACTATACGGCTTTGGCTAATGTGGTCAGCTGGCTGAGTGTTGGTGAAACAGACGATGAATATGATGAAGTCGGAAAATTATCCGTTTTTGTTGAAAGCCAAAATAAGATACGTCTTCATGATGTTTTGTTCATCATGCCCGATGCCGGCAATTATGTTGATGAGGTTAAAAAAGCGATTTTAAATTACGGTGCAGTTTCAATTGGCTATGCAAGCAGTTCCACCGAACCCTATTTCAATAAAGATACTTCTGCACAGTATACAAATGAATCACTTCCGGCCGACCATGCAGTTGCCATCATAGGATGGGATGACAACTACTCTGCGGACAACTTCCTGATTACTCCGCCGGAGAATGGTGCATGGATTGTTAAAAACAGCTGGGGAACCGAATGGGGAGATGAAGGATATTTCTACCTGTCCTACTATGAAAAATCATTTTTCACCCCTGACGTAGATACAGGCATGATTTATCCTTTCACAGCTTGCATTTTCACCAATAATATTGATTATCATGTCAATTACCAGACTGATTTAAGTGGATTGTATGATTTTGACGGCAATTACACTCAATATTCCAATGAGTTCACGTCCGAGTATGATGATTTGATTGCAGCTGTTGGAACATACTTCAACCAGTCAGGAATCAATTATTCATTTGACATTTACATGAACGATAAACTGGCGCACTCACAAAGCGGTGTAAGCGAGTTTGCAGGATACAGGACAATTGTTTTAAGCAAATATGTTTCAGTTAAAAAAGGGGATAAGTTTAAAGTAGTATTCAAAAACAACAATCTTCCATACCAGGCATATTCAAGACAGCATTATATTCAGGGAATGTCTTTTGTAAGTGCCGACGGCAGCACATGGAAGGATATCACACTGGAAAACAGAACAGTTTGCCTTAAGGTTTACACCGTAGCCGATGACAGTAAAATCACCGCCAACAAAGACATTTCAGTTGATTATAATGGAGGAAAATACTTCTCCGTTAAAGTCGTTACTGCCGATGGCAGGATTGTTGTGGGATCAAGTGTTAAATTTGTATTCAATGGCAAAACCACAACTGTTAATACTGACAGCAATGGAGTTGCTAAAATAAAAATAACGCAAACTCCTGGAAAATACACTATCAAAACTGTATTCAACGGCAAAACCTATACCAATAAAGTTACAGTAAAACAGGTCTTGACAGCCAGCAAAGTCACTGTCAAAAAGACTGCTAAGAAGTTTACCTTGAAAGCTAAGCTCAAAATCAATGGTAAATTGGTTAAAGGCAAAACTGTTACATTCAAGTTCAACGGCAAAACCTATAATGTTAAAACCAACAAGAAAGGAATTGCTCAAAAGACACTTAAGAAGAATGTTATTAAAAAGCTTAAAAAGGGTAAAACCTACACTGTCAAAGTGACATACCTTAAGGATACAATAAAAACAACCGTTAAAGTAAAATAGTGCCCAATGCACTATTTTAATTATTTTTTTAAATTTTAATTAAGGGAGTGTCCCATAATTAGTTTTTAAATGGTGATGGTTTTAATTTTTATTTA
>CAZOYH010000104.1:0-6034 GCA_964583995.1 uncultured Methanobrevibacter sp. | reverse complement strand
CTGTAATAATTCCTGGAATGTCAAATACTTGAATTTTAGCATTTTTATGCTCCATTACACCAGGAACAATGTCTAATGTTGTAAACTGATAAGCTCCAACTTTACTTTCTGCATTGGTGATTTCATTTAAAAGTGTTGATTTTCCAACTGAAGGAAATCCTACTAAAACTACAGTAGCATCCCCTGTCTTTTTTATGTGAAAACCTTGTCCTTTAGAACCACCACTGCTTCTTTGAAGAGACTCCTCTTTTAGTTTAGACAATTTAGCTTTAAGTTTACCAATGTGGTGTGAAGTAGCTTTATTATATGGTGTCTTTTGAATTTCTTCTTCAATACTTTTGATTTTATCTTCTAGTCCCATTAAATATCACCAAAAAAAATAAAAAAAGAAAGATTAGGAAAAACCTAATCAATATTTAAGATCCACCAGCAACAGTGTTATCGAAGTTTACTTTAAATAGCATTACACCACTTTCGGCGTGTACCGGTTCAAATATGTCCTGACCAGAACCACCTAAGAGATATAATTGAGTAAACATTGAATTTGATAATTCATTACTGATTAATATCGGTGTGTACTGATTGTTTTCACCCATGATAAATAATGTGTAGTTTCCGTCACTAGCACCTTTAATGGATTCGTTTTTAACAATGTATCCATCTTCGATTAAAATAATGTCAGATGCTTTAAGTGGGTTGTATTCAGTATCATTTATCATAATTGGCTCACCACTGTCAGTGTAGACAGATTCAGTGTATGCAGTGGTTGTATTGTTACCATTACCTCTTTCAATTACAGCATTAATTGTCATTCCTTGATCATCAAGTAAGGATAATTTACCAGTGTGTCCAGGTTGTACTTCCACTTGAGATGTTGGAACATAATAGTTGTAATTTTCTGAAGTTTGGTTTTCAAAGTCCCATGCACCAAAGTAACTCCACCAACCTGCTTTTTGAAGCATATCTGAAGATGCAACAAATATTACAGGACGAGGGTTTGAAGGGTGAGTGTAACCTACAATTTCTTTTGCCTCAGCACTGGTTAAACCATATTTGCTGGTTAATGTTTTTTGAGCATCACTAGCTGTTTTCGGTAAGATATCAATAAGAATGCTAGTAGCTTTACCAGTGTCGCCTGTTATTTCAGTTAATCTTGTATCAGCTTGTTCACCTGATGAATCCAACATTCTAAATATACCTGCAGACAATTCCAGATTATCTGTTGTCATCGCTTGACCTAACCAGAAGGCACGTTCACCTGACTGGGAACCCCCATCGAATGTTACTTGTCTGTCAGCAGCAATCTCAAAGAGGTAACCGAAGTCCCACCAGGATGTGATTACAGTATCGTCACTTTGGGTTTCATCAATCCATTTCATTGAATTGTACATTGGGTCGCTGGTACCTGGAATAACTGTATCAGAAGTCTGATAAGCTCCACATATACTTGGTGAAATTAAAGCAAGTACAATAGCAATTACTACCACATATTTTTTAATTGGAATTCCTTGGGTTGCTGAGTTGGATTTCATTCCGTAAACAGTAAATAAACCGATGCCCAAAATAGCAACGAATAAAATGATTCCTAAAACTAAATTAACAGTACCTAATGGAACACCCGCAAGGAATGCGCATAAAAATACGATTGCAACAATCCATTTGTCATTATCCAATTTGTTTTTAACATAATCGGTTGCAAATCCTACAAATATACCTGCCATAAGACCGAATGGCAATACGATTGTAGTAATGAACCTTGAACCTCTACTTACCGCAAGTGCTGTGACAACTACCCATATGACAAATAAGGTACCGTATAATACAGTTAAACGTTTATCTGATAAAAGTTCACCAGATGAAACAGCATCTAAACTACCTAAGTTAAATTTGAATTTGAAACCATCATCGATTTTTTTAGCAGATGAAGTTCTTTGTGATTTAAGTGGTTTTTTAGAAGAAGAACTGCTTTCAATGTTTTCTTTTCTAAGTTTTAAAGCACTTTTAATAAATGCATATAAAACAAATAAACCTGCAAATAATACAGCAATACCACCAATACCGTTTACTACACCATTGGTATTAGCTAAGAATGCTGAAGTCATACCGCTTCCAAGAAGTGCTGGCATTTGCATCTCTGCAACGGAAATAAGTACATTTGGGAATCCACCAACAACAACAGAAGCAGATTGAAGTGAAAGCAAACCGAATAATGAAGAGAATATTCCAATTACACCTTCAATTCCACCATAGAAAATAAATGCAGCAATAAATCCAATGATTCCTAAAATTACAATAGAAAGGAATGCATTTTGATGGATGAACCATTTAATTTTGTTATCATAACCTTCTTGGGATTCTTCTCCGACATTAAAGTAATAAGATGCAACCAAGTATACAACTGCAAATATTCCCATAAGACCTACATAAAAGATATAACCAGTCCATGATTGGGAGAACAATCCAATTGAAATAATTGAAAGTACTGCAAATACTACTTTAAATATAATATTTTTCGCCCTTATACTCTCTACAAAGAAGAATATAAAGAACAATGAAAATATGTAATAGAACATATCTGTATCGAAAAATCCTGGGAATGTGTGCGCAAAGTAGTTCGGTGCAAGCACAATAAGCAATGTTGCAACAATTGCACCATAGTCGTTTGTCAATCTTCTTGCAAATATAAATGCTGGAATTACAGCAAGAGTGGAAATAATAGCTCCTGTCCAGAATGCAACTTCCTTAACAGAGATATCCCCAAAGAATTGAGAAGCTACACTATGTAAAAAGGCCGTGAGTTTTACAATACCCATTTCATAAACAACTTCCGTACCATCTGGGGCTAACCTATGCATATCCCATGCACTACCATTTACCATTTCATCTCCAGCATAACCATGATCTACATAATCTTGAGTCAACCTTAAGTTAAAGTATGAATCCATTTCACTGAAATAAGGAAGACCAGTAGAATCAATATAATCAGCTTTAGCATCGTCAGGAATCATATTCAAATCATGAGCCGGTGCTTTCAATGCGAAAACAACTGCCATCAAAATTAAAATAATGACTGCTGACTTAGCTATTGTCATAATTGTATTTCTATTCATCTAAATCCTCATTAAAATTTATTAAGTAATATTGTTTTAAGTCAAAACAACGAATAATTTAAATTAAATATAAAAATATCAAGTAAAATTTAAAGAATATTTTTATTGGTATATATTTATATTTTTTAACATTATTAAGTATTATGCATATATTTATATACTAAAAAAATAAGAGAAAAAAATAAAAAAAGATTATTTCAGTTTGCTTTCAAGTTCTTCAACAGAACAGGTAAAGTTACACTTTGGAAAACCTTTACAACCAATAAATTCACCAAAACGACCTGAACGTTTTAAGAGAGGTTTACCACATTTCGGACACTCACCAACTTTTTCAGGAGTGTAAGTTTTAGTTTTATCCTTGCCACAATTAGGATCAAGACACATTTCCTGGCGATTTCTTCCTTTTCCAGCAGCAATCATTGGCAGACCACATTTTTCACAAGTCTTTTTAATAATTGTGGCATTTCTTGGAAGTGAATAAGTAATCTTACAGTCAGGATAATTTGTACAACCTACAAAGTCACCATAACTACCAGACCTTTTAACAAGTTTTCCGCCACATTTACATTCTCCAACAATGTTACTTTCCTGATAAGCTTCATAAAGCTTAGAGCCTATGCCTTTGATGTTTTTGTCTATGTCGTTTAGAATTTCCTTAACGTCCTTTTCACCCTCATCAATGACAATATCTCTGGTAAATTCATCATTGTTAATGCCTTCAAGCTTATTTTCAAAGTTTCGTGTTAGCTCCTCACTTGTTAAATCATTACAATAAGTATTTAATGTATCTATTAGTTTTTCACCTAACTGATTGACTTCGATTTTAGTTCCGTCAATGTACTGTCTGTCATACAATTTATCAATAATGTCTGCACGGGTCGCTTTAGTTCCAAGATTTTTCTTTTCAAGTTCTTTAATTAAAGAAGCCTGATTATAACGAGCCGGAGGTTTAGTTTCTTTTTCATCAGAAATAAGCTTTTTAACGCTCATTACATCCCCTTCACTTACATCCGGGAAATTTTCATCATCTATTTTTCTAAACGGATAATGCTCCATCCACCCTTTGTGAGTGACTCTTCTTCTTGAAAACTTGAATTTCTCACCTTCAATATCCAAAGTTGTTTTCATGGTTTCAAATTCTGCAGCTTCGAAAAAGACTGCAATAAACCTGTAAACAATAAGATTGTAGATTTTCTGCTCGTCACTATTCAGTTTGCCAGGTAATATACCTGTAGGGTGTATTGGAGGGTGAGCTGCATCCTCTTTTTTACCGTTGTGAGGTATTAACTTGGATGGAAGTTGAGAAATGTGTTTTTTAAATTCCGGATTGGCAGATAACTGATCAAAAATTGATTTGAATCCTAAACTTTCAGGTAATTTTTGAGATGAAGTACGTGGATAAGAAGTGTAACCTGCACTATAAAGGTTTTGAGCTGCAACCTGTGTTCTTTTTGGAGAAAATCCAAATACATTATAAGCTTCAGCCTGAAGACCACTTAAATTAAATGGAACAGGAGTTTTAGTTTTTGATTTTGAAAAATCAATCTTATCAACAACTGCATCATTACCGTTACACTTATTATATATCTCTTCGGCCAGTTCACGGTCAAAGATATTGCCCTTAACATGTTTAATTTCAATGTCTTCGAAGTCCAATTTTGCCCTAATAACCCAGTAAGGTTCTGGAACAAATTCTCTAATTTCTTTTTCACGTTTGACAAGAATGGATAATGTAGGAGTTTGAACTCTACCAACAGATAATTTTAAAAATCTGTGTTTGGTTTTACGTACAGAATCAGATAGGGCAATAGAAATATTCATTCCAAAATAGTAATCAAGGATATGGCGAGCAATACCGTTGTCCACCTGATGCATGTCAATGTCCATCCTGTTTTCATAAGCTTCAATGATATCTTTCTTGGTTAAAGTTGAAAATTTCATTCTTGAAGCTTTTTTTAAAGAATCTTCACCGCATGCAAATTTTAAAGCATTGTATCCAATCAAAGTTCCTTCAACATCGTAATCGCAAGCATGAATATAAGAATCAGCATTTTTTCCAAATTTTTTAATAGCTCTGAGATAGTTTTTAGTAAAAGAACTGCTTTTACTTGCTTCATATGATGGAACCCAATGCAGGTTAAATGATACCCTATATTTTGCTTCTTTTGGAATTAGAGAATATAAATGTCCAACTCCAGATAATACAGTAATATCTTTTGAATCTCTTTGAAGTTCCCAATATTTAACTTTTTTATTATATACTTTCTTTTTAGCACTTGGTGAGAGTGCTTTGGCAATTTTTTCAGCTGAACTCGGTTTTTCGCAAATAATTACTTCATGCATTTTTATACTATCTCCCCATATATTAAAAAATAATAACTGAATTTAATTTAAAATAATATCTAGTATAAAAATATTTCTATGAAAAAAATAGTAAAAAAAGGTTATAAATCTTCATTATAAAAACGGTAAAAATCAGCACAAAAATCACAAATTGGATATTTTCCATTACGGTAATAGCCAAGATCTGCTTTGTTCATGTCAAATTCTTTACCACAGATAAAACAAGTTTCAATTTTTTCTTCTGACATGTTAAAACCTAAAAAATAAAAAAAGGATAGGTTAATTGTTTAACCTATATTGTATTTTTGTAAGAGTAAAATCTCTTCTGTAGATACTTTTCCACCTTGTTTGAATTTTTCAAAGATCTCTTCAGCTCTTTCTTTTTCTTCACGGTTTTTATTTCCACCAGAAGATCCTTTGTTATCAGATTTTCTGCGTTTAGGTTTGTTGGAACCTAATTTTTTGTTGATTACATGAATGTCACTTAAGATAGCTTTAAATTCTTCGTGTTTTTCAGATGCATTTTTACGTGCTTCGATGAATTTTTTGTGTGCTTCATCAGCTGCGGTTCTAATGTCATC
>CAZOYH010000103.1:0-6073 GCA_964583995.1 uncultured Methanobrevibacter sp. | reverse complement strand
CTTTGTAATCTACAGATTGTGGGTATCTACCTAATACTGCAGCTTTTACGAAGTTTGCATCATAAATGTCAACATCACAAATATCGATAACAGATTGTACTAAAGCGGAAGCTGAGGAAAGAGCAGCTACAGAGTATTCAGCAGCAACATCAATTCTTTTAGTTGGTACTTGTACTAATAATCTTTTTCCTCCAGAAATTGGTTCTACAGTAGTATCGTCATCTTCGGAAATTTGGATAATTCCTTTCATTTTTTCTGCGATTGCTTCTGCATTGTCAACAATAGCGAGATCTAATTCTCTTCCTAAAATTCTAGATTTGTCTCCACCAACAGATGCTGTTTTTACAGATTTTTCAAGTCCTTCTAAGTTTACTGCAACAGTTCTTTTAACACCTTTTACGATGTTTTGAATTGCAGGGTTTCTGAGTGGACTTATAGCTTCGATTGGTACGTCAGATGCAATTTCATTGCCTCTATCATCGAATAAATCGATTTTATCATCAAACTTTGCCATTTTTTCCCTCCTAAATAAATAGAGTTTAACTAATATACCACTCTCAATGGTAAATTTTTTACCAAATTGAGTATTTAGCTACAAAGCAAGTTTTTGCAATAGCCAGCCATATGGTATACAAATTTTATTTTATTAAAGATATAATATAAAGATTACCTATGGAAACTTTTAGAAAAGTTTATAAAGTATAATAAAACCAGAAATTTTTAAGAAAAATACCTTTAAAAGTATTACTTTTTATTTTAGTTAAAAAGTATTATTTAACCAAATAAAAGAATAATATTAAGTATGACTAATAAAATAAATCTAAACATGAGTTAATACAAATTTAAATATCATTAATATATTTAAAATTAAAATAAATTGAAATAAAAAATTATTACTTTTGAGTTTTTAAGTAATAAATATTACAAAAAGTAATACGAAATTTATGATGAAAAATTATACTCCAGTTATAAATAAAATGAAATAAAAAATATTAAATTATGCAAGTTGTAGCAGATGTTGGAGGAATACCTGGAAAAGATTGTAATGGTTTTTGCAAATACTGTTACTTCAGAAAGGTAAAAGAAGTTAAAAGTTTTGGCTGTGCTCACTGTTTACCTAATAAAATTGGCTGTGAAAGATGTAGTAAAGGCGTCAGTGAAACTCAAGGTGCATTTAAAGCACCATTTCAAGTGATGAATGAAGTTCAAAGTGCCTTAATGATGAACATGGGTCGAGGAGACATTATTGCTGACATTAGTGGCGGAGGAGATATAAGTTGTTATCCTCATCTTGAAAGTTTAACTGCAAACTTAAATCAATTTTCAATAAAATCCAGATTAAGCTATACTTGCGGCAAAGGAATAACTGACAGCGAAATAGCTTCAAGACTAATCAACAATAATGTTGAAGAAGTTTCATTTACTATTTTTTCATCTGACCCGAAACTTAGAAAAGAATGGGTTAAAGATCCAAATCCAGAAGAAGCCCTAAAAGCTTGCAAAATATTTTGTGAAAATATTAAATTGACTGGAGCTGCCGTGATTATCCCTGGTGTAAACGATGGAGATGTATTGCGCCAAACCTGCAACTCCCTTGAAGAATGGGGAGCGAAAGGCATGCTTTTAATGAGATTTGCCAATACATTTAACGAAGGATTGATTCTTGGCAATGAGCCAATTCTTAAAGACCATGAATCACAACCAATTGAAGAGTTTGCAGAACTTGTAAAACAAATCAACAAAGAATATAGTTTTAGAGTCAGCGGTACACCATTGTGTGACCCTGAAACCGGAGGACCATTTGCAATTGCAAAGGATGAAAACGAAGTATTTTTACAGTTTATCAAACCAGTTACAGGAGAAGCTACAATAATCACCTCCAAAATTGCAGAACCATTCATTTCTAAAATATTTAACAAATTAGAAGTCGACAGTGTTAATGTTGTCGCCTGTGAAAAAGAAATTGCATGTCTGATTACAAAAGAGGATTTAGAAAAACTTGACTTAAGTGAAATAAAGTCTGCAGTAATTATTCCTGGAAGGTCATTTGTTCACCAGATTGATGCTGAGAGAATCTTAAGTGCTGATGGTGTTGACAGACTCGTTGGACGTGGACCCGACACATTATCTGTAGACGGGGAGTTAAGTATCGATTTAACAGATGAAAACGTTATAGAAAGAGAACTAGAACAGTTTAATGATCTGGTAGATGCCATTAATTTCTTCGGAATGCGCATAATGAAATAAAAAAAGAATTAGTTTGAATCCTCTACAAGAGAACTCTCACTATTAATTTTAACCAAAATGTAATCATACATGAATGATTTTTTAATCTCAGCTATTTCTGATAATTTTTTACCGTCAACCACTACATTAGCAACGGTATCAGCATATTTGTCATAATTTAATTTTACACGGACACCATCCAGTTGAGTGGTAAGTGGAGCTGGAGAAATAACATCTTTGATTTCTCTAACTTGATTTTCAATTGCATTTTTTACAACAATAGATGGTACTAACGGTGCATCAAGAGCCATTTCCTGTTTTTTGTCATTTAAGATTTCTTCAATGGTTTCAACCAATTTATCTAAAGCACGAATATCAGGACCTCTTCTAAGCCTTCTTGGGATTCTTCCCAATCCTCCAACATATGCATCTGCACCTGGAAGATCATCGACATCAATTTCAGGAGCTCCTGTTACGATTACTGGAATATCAATACTATCATATAAGAAAGCTTTCTCCTTGATACAATTTTCAAAACTGCCTAATGCAAAAACAGCCAAATCATGTTCTTCAATTAGGCTTTTTTCTTCTTCTGTGATTCCAGAAGTACCTTTTCCATCCCCTCTGGCAAGACCAATCATGTTATCTTTTGCACCATATTCACGCAAATATTCGGAAATATCACATGCAGCATGGGGCAAATGATGTCTTGCAAGAGTTGGTGAAACAATAGCTATTTCAGAACCAGCCATAGGCGCAACTGATATCTTACCTAATAACTCTTTGGATTTTGCTTCAATTTTATCCATGTCTTCAAGAGGAATAGCAACATTTAACACTAATTCCATCTGTTGAATGCTTTCTTGAAGAATGAATCCTCCCAAATCCTCAATTAACTCTTTTATTTCTTCACTTTTGTGAACTCCACCATTAAATGTTAATGTTTCATACATATTAACAACTCTTAAAAAAATGCAATTATATAATTATAATTTATATTAATCTATTAATTAAAGTTTTTCTAAAATGGCATATCTAACTTCAATTCTTTCAAATGGATTTTTAGAAATATCTCCGTGAGATGGAATTTCGACCAGATTTTCACTTTCTTGCACTTTATCTTTTAAATAATCCGGATAAATTACATAATCAAAATCTTTGGAAACAATATTAAAGCCCATATCCAAAACCATGTCCTTTAAAAATTCTGAATATACTTTAACATTGATATTCCTTTTAAAATCAGCATTTAAATATATCTTGCATAGCTCATAATCATCAAAGAACGATTGAATTTCTTCATCAGATAATTTCTTTTGACTTAATTTTGAAACTTCTTTTATGCTTTCAAAAATTTGTGAAGGAGTGTTGAGTTTAATTGCTAATGAATCCATTTTAACTTTACTTTCAGAAAGTAAAATTGCCAAATCTCCTTCTTCTTCATCAGGATGTTTGTTTACAGAATATTCTTTAATGCCCGCTAACTTTACAATTTCTTCACACATGGGTGTTGTGACAATTTTCATAATATAAATTATATATTAATATCGAATATAAATTAATTCATGAAAGTTACTTTGAGTTTTGAGGAAAGTATAAGCAGTGATGTTTCTATAATGGTTGATGCATTAAGAGCCAGTACCACAATAACATTGGCTTTAGATAACTTTAATAGAATTATTCCTTGCTTTAGCCCTGAAGAGGCATTCGAATTAAAAGATAAAATTGGAGGAGTTCTTGCAGGTGAACGTGGAGGAAAACAAATTGATGGCTTTGATATTGGAAACTCACCTTTTGATTTAAAAGACCTAAAAAGTGATGAAGACACCCTCATATTAACTACAAGTAATGGAACCCGAATACTTGAAAAAATGACCTCAAAAGTCATTGTTGGAAGTATGGTTAATGCAAAAGCTGTTGGAGTTAAAAGTAGCCAAATTGCAACAGAACATATAGACGTTGTCATGGCAGGAGTAAAAGGAGAATTTGCTATTGAAGATTTCCTTGCTTCTGGTGAGATTTTATACTGGATTTGTGAAAATTTAAATGAATATGAAATAAGTGAATATGCCAAAGCCGCAATATTGGCAAGTAGAGATTATAATTCCTTAAAAGATGCATTCATGAATTCCAGATCTGCCAAAAGATTAATTGAACTTGGTTATAAAGATGATGTTGAGTTATGTTGTTTGAAAAATATTAGTGATAATGTTGCAACATATGAAAACAATGAACTAAAACTGATTAAAGATTAAGTTTATATATTAAAATTTCAAAATATTAGATAATATTAATTATAAAGAAGTGTTTTTTTAATGAGAAGAGAATGTTTAACAATAATTGGTACTGCCCACGTATCTGAAGAAAGTGTCAATGAAGTTAAAGATGCAATTTACGAACAACAACCAGACGTAGTTGCTATTGAGCTTGACAGAGGAAGATACATAAAATTAAAAAAACAGATGATGGGTATTGAAGAAGATGAAACAATATCCGTTACGCAGATTATTAAAGAAAATAAAGTAGCACTGTTTCTTACCACAACCCTTTTAAGTTATTTCCAATCTAAAATTGGTGCAGATGTTGATGTTAAACCAGGTGCCGAAATGGTTGGTGCAATTGAAGCAAGCCAAGATTTAGAAATCCCAATTGCTTTAATCGACAGAGAAATTGGCACTACATTACAAAGGGCATTGAACAAAATGGGTTTTATCGAAAAAGCCAAATTCATATTTGGACTTCTCGCATCTGCTTTGGGATTTGGAGATGATGAAGAAGAAATTGACATAGAAGATTTAAAAAATCCAGAAAACATTGACGAATTAATGGAAATGTTTAAAGATGAAGCTCCAAGCGTTCATGAGGTCTTAGTTCATGAAAGAGATGCATATCTTGCAGGAAAAATCATGCAAATACCTCAAGACCATGTTATTGCCGTTGTAGGAGCAGGCCATAAGCTAGGGATTGAAAAATATCTGGACAATCCTGAAACAATCCCTAATTTAAGGGATTTAGAAATAATTGATGAAAAAAAAGGTATCCCTTGGGTAAAAATAATACTTGCACTGATTCCAATTTTATTTGTTGTGATATTTTTTCTTGCATATTTTAGCGGGATAAATATCTCCTGGAACATATATGACTTTATCGTCATCAGCATGATTATGGGATTTGTAGGATCCATTCTTTCAGGTTCAAAGATTCAGTCTGCACTTGTCGGAGGATTAGTTGCTCCATTGACAATTATCCACCCATTACTTGCTGCGGGATGGTTTTCAGGTCTAACTGAAGCTAAATTTAGAAAAGTTAGACAAAGTGATATTAAAAATTTGGCTGAAATCGAAAGTTTTAGAGATTTATGGAATAATAATATATTCAGAATATTATTGGTGGTAATCGGAACTAATTTGGGAGTCAGTATTGCTACATTAGTAATTTTACCGTCAAAAGTTTTCATCCCATTATTTATGAAAATTTTTGGTTTGTGAAGTGATAATTTTAAATAATATATTGATAATATTATTATTACTATTAATTTTAAATGGAAAATTTGTCATGTATTTTATAATTCGTTGCGATTGTGGGCGTGCATTATATGCAAAAGAAGGAGTAGCTACACGCAAATGCGTATGTGGAAAAACCTTAAAAGTTAAAGAAAGGAGAATATTTCAAAAGGTGGCTACTAGAGAAGAAGCATCCCTTGCAGTTCAGGAAATGCAAGATAAAATATATGGTAACACTGACTTTAAGCTAGCCAGTGATTTATAAGATTTAATGGTCTGTTAAAAATGATTGGGACGACATTTGAGATAATTATAATATTAATTTTAATAATACTTACAGGATA
>CAZOYH010000102.1:0-6074 GCA_964583995.1 uncultured Methanobrevibacter sp. | reverse complement strand
CTGAATCTTAAAACATCTTCAGGAATTCCAATTTCTGTTAGGAATTTGCGTGCCAAGTATAATTGGTAAATTAACATTTCATTAGCTACAATTCCTTTATCTAATGCTTCACGGGCAGTAATTTCTAAAGGTTCTAAGTTGTTTTCTTGAACTTCCTGGGAGTTTAATCGTAATATGACATCTTCAATTTGTGAAAATTTCGGATGAGTTTTGTCTTTAGGATTTAAAAAGATCTCAGCTTCTGCTTGTGTGAATTCTCTAAGTCTTATAACTCCTTGTCTTGGTGAAATCTCATTTCTGTATGCTTTTCCAAGTTGCACTGCTCCAAATGGAAGTTTTCCTCTGAAAAATCTTTCCAAACGTTTGAATAAAATAAAAATTCCCTGTGCGGTTTCAGGTCTCATGTACCCTACCTTATCTCCTTTAGCACCAATGGAAGTTTTAAACATTAAATTATAGTTCCAAATATTGGACAAGTCTCCACCACATTCTGGACATTTGATGTTGTTGTCAATGACGATTTGGTCAAGTTCTTCATTTTCAAGGCTTTCCACATCTTCACCAATGACTTCTTCAATGATATGATCTGCTCTAAATACTTCTCCACATTGTTTGCATTTACACATTGGGTCAGTGAAGTTATCAACATGTCCTGATGCCTTTAAAAATTCTTCAGGCAACACAGTTGGAACATCAATTTCATAAAATACTTCACCTGAAACATATTGATTTCTCCACTTTTGCATAATGTTATTTTTTAAACTGGCTCCAAGAGGTCCATAATCAGTAAAACCTGATACTCCGGAGTATATCTCAAAAGATGGCCATAAAAATCCTCTTTTTGCACTGATATTTGTCATTTTGTCATGATTCATAATTATAATCTCCAACTATTTTTTTAATTCGTAATCTTGTTTAACCCTACTGCTTTCAGGGCGGGTCTGGCCCATATATTTACTATTTCTGCTTGGATGGCCGTATGGTATTTCTGAAGGGGTGGTCATGGTTTCAAATACGATTTGACATACTCTCTGACCAGGATAAAGGGCAACTGGCATTGCACCAATGTTAGAAATTTCTAAAGTAATTTTTCCTTCAAAACCGGGATCTATGAAACCTGCGGTAACATGCATGGTAACTCCCAATCTGCCCATACTTGAGCGACCTTCAACTCTTGCAACCAAATCGTCAGGTAGTTTGACGTACTCTGAAGTGGTAGCCAAGGCAAATTCATTTGGATGTATTATAAATGCTTCGCCTTTCTTGACAGTTGTTGATTCCATGTATGATGCAACGTCTTCTTCATCTTTTGGATCGATATATGGTTTTCTAATTACTTTAAATACTTTAAATTCATCCCCTAATCTCATGTCAACAGAAGATGGTTGTATTTGCTTTTCATCTTTAATGGGGTCAATTACTATTTTGCCTTCTTTTAAATATTCTTTTATAGTTTTATCACTCAAAATTGCCATTTTTTCACACAAGTCAGTTTATAGTTCTTTAATTTCAATTAAATTTTCCATTCTATTGACTACATTGTCTATGGTTTTATCAGTGTAGTCTATTGTAATGGCATTAAATTTACATGCATTAACGCAAAGGCCACAGCCTCTGCAATTATCATAATCTATTGTAATCTTATTGTCTTTTAGACTAATGGCATCAAACATGCAGACTTCATCTAAACACTTTCCACACATTTTACAATTGTCTTGATGAAGTTTGACATTCACGCCATCAAGTTTTTCCAATTTATCGCTGATATCATTATCTAAATTAGGATAAACTTTCCACAAGCAACAACAAGGACAGCAATGACAAATTGTTAGCAATCCTTTTCCTGGTCTAACATTCATCCATACAGTATCTATCTTGTTTCTGCCAATAATATGGCTTAAACCAGCAGCATCAGCTTTGTCAACCTGTTTGAGAGCTTCTTCGACTGTTGCTTTATAACCAATATTTTCTGGTATTTTTCTGCTTGTCGGTCCAAGGAAAATACATCCGATGTCTTGAGGATAGTCTTTACAGTTATTTGATGTTCTGCAAAGACAAGTATTCATGATAACAATATCGTCGCATCTTTTAATGACTTCTTTAATCACGTCTGTTGGCAGGAATTCAGAGCCTTCAGATTCGATTTTTTTATTGATATTTATAGTATTTGGCACAACAACGAGTTCATCATCCTCAAATAACATCTTATCAATGATTTTTTTGTAAATCTTTGATTTTTTGGTTATTTCTGCAATCCAGAATCTCCAATTGAAGATATATTTAAGTACAAAAATACTAATGTCTGCAAAGCTAATTTTTCTCATTGTTCACCAAGTTTTATTTTTAATCTTCTTAAAATACCTTTTAAGGTATGCGCCTCTCTACCGGTAATAAATGCCCTTGAAACGATATTGTTAAATGTTTTAAGTCCATTTCTCTTTTTATGGTCCGGAATATCAAGATATTCAATTAATTCCTGCATATCTTTAATTAAATATTCTTTTTCCAAATCGCTGCTTTCAACAAGGCCTTCAACACCAAATTCATGTTTGTTCTTGAATAGCTCATAGAAGATTATTGCAGCTGCATGCGAAATATTCATGATAGGATAAGTTGGATCTGTTGGAATGGACACGCAAATATCGCAGTCATCAATTTCCTTATTTGTAAGTCCATTTCCTTCTCTTCCAAATAAAATTGCAGTTTTATTTGAAACATTTATTGATTTACCCAGTTCTTCGGGTTTTATGGGGATTCTTGATAGATTATAACTTCCTCCAGCCATTCCAGTTGAAGCAACTTTAAAATCAATCCGTTGAGATTGGTAAAAATCATCTAAAGTAGGAAAAATCTTTGCATTTTCAACAATGTATTTTCCATGGGTAGCCTGATAATATGCTTCATTTGTTAAAGTTGGGGGATTTATCAATACTAAATTTTTCAATCCAAAGTTTGCCATTGTTCTTGCAAGAAAACCAATATTTCCTGGAGTTTCACATTCCACAAAGACAATGTAAATATTTTCTTTGAACAGATTTATTTCCCTCTCTTCTTTTTCACGGACAAGTTTTACTCTTCCTGTTCCTCTGGATTGTTTTTTTGATGCTGCTTTTTTTGTAGAAGTAGATTCTTTTTCGCTTTTGCTTTCTTCTTTTTTTTCAGGTGAACTCATGGATGTGGTTTCCACTATTTTCTGTTCACTTACTGCAGCATCTCCTATTTTAATCAACTCCTAATATCTATTCATAAGCTTTATCTAGTAGCTCAAGAATATGCATTGATTTAATATTTTCACAACCAATTGCATTTAAACCATCCTGCAAGTTTAACTCACAAAACGGACATATTGTAACTACTGCATCAGCACCAGTGTCTTTAATCATTTCAGCTTTGGATTTTGACAAGTCCAGTGCAATTTCTGGTTTTCCTGACTTTATTCCACCACCGGCTCCACAGCATTGGCAAGGATATAACATTTCCTTAAATTCAACACCAGGAATCATTTCAATAATGTCTCTTGGCGCGTCTTTAATGCCTTGCCCTCTTCCCAAATGACAAGGGTCGTGGTATGTAACAGTCATGTCAACTTCTTTTAATTTTGATGTGTCAAGTTTGTCTACTAAAAATTCACTGATGTCCATCACATTAAGCTTAGAACCAAATTCAGGATGGTTATTTTTTAAAGTAGCGCCGCAACCAGAACAAATTGTTATTACAGTATCATAATCTTTGAAAACTTCTTTATTTTTATCAACAAGCTCCTGAACAATATCTGTCTGCCCTGTTCTTAAAAGGGGGGAACCACAGCATACCTGACCTTCAGGCACATCTACGTCAATTCCATTTTCTTTGAGAATTTTAACTAATTTATGACCTATTTCAGGGAATTTATAATCGACCATACAGCCGGTAAAGAAAGCTACTTTAGAACCAGTGTAATTTTCTGCTTCTTCAATGAATGTTGGTTTATCTGTTTTTACAGATCTTCCACTTGCCAAAATATTTTCTTTAAACTGAACATGTTCCGGAAGAGGTCCGGAACCGTTTGCTACTGCAAGGGCTCTCATTTTTTCTATTGCATCACCAAATGTGTTGATGTTTTTAGGACAGACTGCCAAACATTTACCGCAACTGGTACAGTTGTATAAACCTTCATCCAGTGCTTCTTTAAGTCTGTCGAAGTTTTCTCTTGGGTCGGTTTCGAATTTGTTGATGTATCTCATGAGGTAGGGTCCGCCAAATTCTTCTGTTGCAATATTTACAACAGGACAGGTTGAAAGACAGGAATAACATTCGATACAGCTTCTGACTTTTTTAGTTTCTTTACTGTCTTCTTTTGTAATTGATGTATCGAGCTCACATTTGTGGTCGCATTGAAGGGATAATTCTAAATCTTTTACTTTAGCTTCGATACTGCTTTTATCAACGATTAAATCTTTAATGACTGGGAAATTTAATGGTTCAATAATTGCTCCGTCTTTTATTTCTTTTTGGCATGCAAGAGCACCATTTCCTTTAAATAATATTCCGCAAGATCCGCATTGTCCTGCTCTACATGAGCTTCTAAAGCTAATGTCAGCATCATATTTGTCATTAATTGCTTGAAGTGCATCCAGAACTTTCATGTGGGGTGTTTTTTCAATTTCATAACACTCTAAATGAGGTTCTGAATCGGTTTCACTGTTAAATCTTGAAACATATACTTTAATCATTTTTTCCCTCCAATTTGTTAAGCATACAAAATATTATAATATAATATTTATAGTTTGAAGTATTATATAATATATTGTATATATTGATTAGTTTAGAGGAAAATATATGAATTTAAAAGAATTAGTTACAGGAGAATCTGGTGAAAAACAATTTTTATTAGGTAATGAAGCTGCTGTAAGGGGAGTAATAGAGGCAGGTGTTTCTATTGCAGCTACTTATCCAGGAACTCCTTCATCAGAAATTGGAAATGTATTATCTGTATTGGCTAAAGATGCCAATGTTTATTTTGAATTTTCTACTAATGAAAAGGTGGCCATGGAGGTTGCAGCAACTGCAGCTGCTTCCGGTTTAAGGTCATTTACATTTATGAAGCATGTAGGTATGAATGTTGCAGCAGATTCATTTATGACAACTGCATATTCTGGTGTCAATGGTGGAATGGTTATATTGTCTGCTGATGATCCGTCATTATTTTCATCACAAAATGAACAGGACACTCGTAATTATGCAAGAATAGCTAATGTACCTATTTTAGAACCATCTAACTGTCAAGAAGTTAAAGACATGGTTAAATATGCATTTGATTTGTCAGAACAATTTAAAATCCCGGTTATTGTTAGAACCACAACTCGTGTATCTCATATGAGGGGTGTTGTTGAATTTGGAGAGGTTAAAGACAACTCATCTAATAATGACAATCACTGGAGGAGAGGTCACTTTAACAAGGACCCGTCCAAGTATGTCCCGGTACCTGCATTTGCAGGGGATATGCATGTAAGGCTATGGGATAAAATTCACAAAATTGAAGATTTGACAAATAAAAGCGATTATAATCAGGAAATTGTCTTAACAGATGATAAGAAATATGGAATAATCGCTTCAAGCAGTGCATATAATTATGCTCATGATGTAGTAAAATTCAATGATCTGGACATTAACATTTTAAAATTAGGATTTTCATATCCGTTCCCACAAGAAAGAGTAGCCGAATTTCTAAAGGATTTGGATGAAGTTTTCATAGTTGAGGAAGTTGACCCGATTATAGAAAGAGATACTTTAGCCACTATTGGTGCTAAAAAACTTAATGTAGCTGTTCACGGTAAATTAGATGAAACTTTCCCGCTTTATCATGAATTCAACTCAGATGTTGTATCAGATGGATTAAATAAAATACTAAACTTTAAACAAGATAATGAAATTAAATTTAGCGGCAGTTTGGAAAAACTATCACAGGATATTCCTTCTCGTGCTCCGGTATTATGTGCAGGATGTCCTCACAGGGCAATGTATTATGGAATAAACAAGGCAATTGACGAATAATGGGTCTAAACAGATTAGGAACTTGTTGAAGCAGATATTGG
>CAZOYH010000101.1:0-6077 GCA_964583995.1 uncultured Methanobrevibacter sp. | reverse complement strand
ATGGTAAAGTTCCAGTTCAACTTACTTTGGAAGGGGAACATGAAGATATACAAGGTATCGTTAAAAGATTTGAAGATTTAGGATTCAGCATTATTGAAATGGATGGTGTTGTTAAAAAAGAAAAGATAAGCACTATTCTTTTTGGCCATATTGTAGATCAGGATTTAAGAGACACAATGGATAGAATCAATGAATTGGATGGTGTTGTAATTGTTGCATTTGATATTAAATTAAATGGTGAGGAAAAATCCACAGCATTGATTAATATTGAAGCAGATATTGGCCGAAAACAAGTTTTGTTTGATAGAATTGCAGAAATTGCTGAAGAAAAAGATTTACTTGTTATTAATGAAGTTTAGGGATTATTATGGATGAATGTAAAGTTATTATCATGGGATTTGGTTCAGTAGGTCAAGGTGTTGCCAATGCCATTTCCATGAAAAAGGATTTAATTAAAGATAAAACCGGTGTTGCTGTAAAGGTTGTTGCAGCTGCCGACTCATCTACCTCTGCAATTTCACAAGACGGTTTAGATGAGAAGTTACTTGTAGAAACTAAGAAAAACGAAGGAAAATTATCAGCTTATCCAGAATTTGGATGTGATACAAATGGTTTAGATGTTTTGGATGCTGTTGAATACGATTGTCTTATAGAAGCAACTCCTACCAATATCGTTGATGCTCAGCCAGCATTGTCTTTAACACTTAAAGCATTTGAACAGGGAAAAGATGTAGTTACCTCAAACAAAGGACATTTGGCACTTAAATTCAAAGAAGTAGTTGGAGCCGCTGAAAAAGCAGGCGTTCAATTTAGATATGAAGCCAGTGTCGGTGGAGCAATGCCAATTATCAATTTAACAAAAGAAACAATTTCATCATGTAAGATAGAATCAATCAAAGGTATCTTAAACGGTACTACAAATTACATCTTATCAAGAATGACATCAGAAGGTTCAGCTTATGAAGTGATACTTAAGGAATCTCAGGAATTGGGTATTGCAGAAACAGACCCAACCCAGGATGTTGAAGGTATTGATGCAGCATGTAAAACTGTAATTTTAGCAAATTCACTTTTAGGAATTGATGCTACTTACAGTGACGTTAAAGTTAAGGGTATTTCTGATATCAGTGCTGAAGCAATTGAGCTTGCCAAAAAAGATGATTACTTAATCAAACTGATAGCTGAAGTATCTCCTGATAACTTGCAAGTGTCTCCTCGTTTGGTTAAACGGGGAAGCTCATATGATGTAAGTGGAACTTTAAACATGGCCACAGTCAAAACTGACTTGGCAGGTGAGATATCTGTAATTGGACTTGGAGCAGGTTCACTTGAAACTGCTTCTGCGATGTTGACTGATTTAATTAGTATTTTAAAAAATAAAAACTAATTAAATATTTTTTTACTTTTTTTTAGATAACATGAAATACGTAATTTTTATCCCTGACGGGTCAAGTGATTATCCTATAGATGAATTAGATGGAAAAACTCCTTTAATGGTAGCTAAAACTCCAAATATTGACAAATTGGCTAAAGGAGGATTTGGTGGATTTACAAATAATGTGCCGGAACAGTACACTCCAGGTTCTGATGTGGCAAATATGAGTATTTTTGGATATAATCCTGCAGACTACTATACTGGTCGTGGACCTCTTGAAGCGGGAAGTGAAGGAATTCCAACCACTCCAGAGGATGTAATATTTAGATGCAACACTATTTATAGTGAAGATGGCAAAATGGATGACTTTAATGCAGGCCACATTTCCACACAGGAAGCTGATGTGTTAATGAAAGGACTGAATGAATACTTCACAGAAAAATATCCTGACTTTAAAGGCAAATTCTATACTGGTGTAAGCTACAGGCACTTGTTTATTTACTCCTGTGACAGTGTTGAAGATGCAGAAATATTGTCTTCTATCAAAACAATGCCTCCACATGACATTTCAGGTGAAAAACTGATTGATAATCTATTTGGGGAATGTGAACTGGCTGAGGAAATTCAGCAAATAATGTTTGAGTCAAAAGAATATCTAAAAGACCATGAGATTAACAAAAAAAGAGAAATACCTGCCAATATGGTATGGTTATGGGGACAGGGCGTAACACCTTCACTTCCTAACTTTAAAGAAACCTATGGTTTGGATGCAGCAGTAATAACTGGAGTGGACTTGCTTAAAGGTATTGGAAACTTTGCAGGAATGGACATTATCAATGTCCCTGGAGCTACAGGATATTTTGACACCGACTACAAACAGAAAGGCGAATACGGTATTGACGCTTTAAAAAATCATGATTTATTATTAATTCACATAGAAGCGCCTGATGAAGCAGGACATGCTCAAAACATTGAAGAAAAGGTCAGAGCTATTGAAAGAATCGATGAGTTTATCGTCGGTCCGATTATTGAAAGCTTGGAAGGTGAGGACTTCAAGGCGACAATATTGCCTGACCATCCAACACCGATAGATGTCGGAACACACACCCGTGACGATGTGCCTCTGGTTATTTATGATTCAGCATGCACAGGTGATGAATGTGAATCATTCGATGAGGAAGGTTGTAAAAAAGGTTCACTTGAAAATAGAAAAGGACATTTCTTAATTCAAAGATTAATTGATGGTGATTATTAAATGAAAGTTATTTTAGTTAACGGCAGTCCGAATAAAAACGGATGTACATATACTGCACTTTGTGAAGTCGAAAAAACTTTAAATGAACAGGGTATTGAAACAGAAATTTTTTGGATTAAAACAAAACCAATAATTGGCTGTAATGCCTGTATGAAATGTGGTGAGAAAGGTGAGTGCACATTCGACAATGATGTTGTAAATGAATTTGTCAAAAAGGCATATGATGCAGATGCATTCGTATTTGGTTCACCAGTATATTATGCGGGAGCTAACGGATCCATTATTTCATTTTTAGACAGGGCTTTTTACTCAAACTCACATGGGGATGCTGGAAAAGCATTCAAACACAAACCTGGTGCAGTAATATGTTCTGCAAGACGTGCAGGTACAACTTCAACTTATGACCAGTTAATTAAATATCTGGGAATTTCCCAAATGCCAATCATTTCATCTTATTACTGGAATATGGTTCATGGAAACACTCCAGAAGAGGTTCTTCAGGATGCAGAAGGACTTTCAACAATGAGGCAGTTAGGTCGTAACATGGCATTTTTCCTGAAATGTCTTGAAGCAGGTGCAGAAAAAGGTGTAACTTTAGAAGAAGAGCCTAAAGCACGTACAAACTTTATTAGATAAATTATGAATATTTTTAAAACTCCTGAAGGTTATCTGTATTCAAATAGGGCATTATTGGCTCTATTCATTCCACTTTTAATAGAATATGCTTTGGAATTCTTTGTAGGTCTAGCTGATTCTATAATGGTGGCATCACTGGGTGAAGCCGCAATTTCAGGAGTTTCTTTAGTTGACTTTTTAGTTCAACTGCTTATTTTTTCTTTTTCAGCTCTTGCAACTGGTGGTGCAGTTGTAGCAGGACAATATTTGGGTGACAAACAGATTGAAAAGGCACAAAACTCTGCAACACAACTCGTCTGGTTTTCCACTATTCTTTCAACTGTTTTGATGATTGTAGTAATTATATTAAGACAGTTTCTAATCGGACTTCTGTTTGGTCAAATCGAAGCGGACGTTTGGGCAAATGCAGATATTTACTTATATATTGTAGCATTATCCATTCCATTTATTGCAGTTTATAATGCGGGAGCAGCTATTTTTAGAACAACCAATAATGCATCACTTCCAATGAAAATCTTGCTTGTCTGTGATGTGTTGAATGTAGTGGGAAATGCAATCTGCATTTACTATCTTGGATGGGACGTTCGCGGTGTAGCTATTCCGACTGTAATTGCAAGAGCGTTATCTGCAGTCTTAATATTGTACTTTGTAGTTGATGATGATTACAAACTGCATATAAAAAAGACCCTAAGGCATAAATTTGACTTTAATATCTTAAGAAAAGTCCTGCAGGTGGGAATTCCATATGGTGTTGAAAACGGTCTTTTTCAGCTTGGAAGGGTTTTGGTTTTAAGTTTGGTTTCAACATTCGGAACAATGGCAATAGCTGCAAACTCAGTAGGTTATGCAATCGGAATATTTTCAGTACTGCCTGGTTTTGCAATTAATCTAGGGCTTACTGCCGTAATATCAAACTGTGTTGGCGCAAATGACTATGAACAGGCAAGATATTACAACAAAAAATGTTTAGTCATTGTTGTTATTTCCCATATTCTGATAAATCTATTGATATTTGCAGGCTTGCCTTTGATTTTAGGCATTTACAATCTTTCAGCCCAAACAGCTGCAATGACAACAGAAATGGTAATCTGGCATGGAATATTTGCAATAATAATCTGGCCGATATCATTTACCCTGCCTTCAACATTTAGAGGTGCAGGGGATTCAAAATCAGTAATGTACATTAGTCTGGCCGTAATGTTTACCTGCAGAATTGCTCTATCTTATGTAATCGCCGACTGGATGGGAATCGGTGTGTTTGGGACATGGATTGCAATGTTTATAGACTGGTATGTGAGAGCAGGAATTTACGTTTACAGATATTTCTCAGATAAATGGACAGAATACAGGGTGGTTTAATGAGTGAAATTGAATATAAAGAGATTCATGAGTTTACAAAAGAGGATTTAGAAGATTTATTTTTGTCTGTGGAGCGGTCTTCAGGTCATTTTCCCGAAAAGCTTCAAATAGCAATGAAAAACTTCGAAACGGTTATATCTGCATGGGACGGCGATAAGCTTGTTGGAATGATTTGTGCAATGGATGATGGGATAATGACAGCATACATTCACTACTTGCTTGTAAGGCCAGATTATCAGGACAAAGGAATTGGAAAAAAATTAGTATTAAAAGTTACAGATATCTATAAAGATTATCTAAGAATCGTTGTTGTTGGTTATGACGATGAAATTGGATTTTATGAAAATTGCGGTTTTGAAAAGGCAGATGATGCAAGTCCGCTTTTCATAACTGACCTTTGGACATGAGGTGTTTTAAATGATTGAAAATGAAGATGTATATAACAAATTGGTGGGTTTAGTAAATCTAAATGACGCTCACTTTAAAGTGCTTTTGGATAATCAGAATTTGATTTTAAAAAATCAGGAGATTTTATCTAAACAGTTAGCAGAAATTAATGAAAAATTGGATAAGGTATTAAAGGAATAGGTGCTTAAATGGTATTGTTTAGAGGGGACGTTAAGTGCAAGAGCTTACAGAGGAGAACCTCAATCAGCGTGATATTGCCATCGGATAATATTCACTTCTTACAAGACACAGAAGAAATTGTACCTCAACCATACAAAACATTGTATTTGCTGCATGGGCTTTATGGCAGTGATGACATTTTTCTTGCAAATACTTCCATTCAGAAATTCGCAGAAGACAATGGAATAGCTATTGTAATTCCCTGTGGTGAAAACAGCTTTTATGTTGATAATCAGAAAGCTCATGCTTACTATGGCGAATATGTTGGCCAGGAACTTTTAGACATTACAAGAAATATTTTTCCATTGTCTGACAAACGTGAAGATACATTCATTGCTGGCTTTTCAATGGGTGGTTATGGTGCCATTAGAAACGGTTTGAAATACTCACAGAACTTCTCAAAAATTGGAATGATTTCTGCTGCACTGATAACTGATGACATTGTCAATTACACTGATGACAGTAATGTCTTGCGTTCAAGACAGTTCTATGAATCTGTTTTTGGCAATTTGGATGAATTGAAAGGTTCAGATATGGATCCAAAGGCATTGATTGAAAATACTTCAGACATTCCGGATATCTTCATGGCGTGTGGTGAGGATGACTTTTTGTTTGATAAAAACATGGATTTTTATGAGTTTTTAAACTCTAAAGATGTTAACGGCAAGTTTATAAAAGCTCAAGGGGAACATACCTGGGAATTCTGTGACAAATACATTAAAGAATTCATTAAAACATTAATTTAGGTGGTATTATGAGATGTCCGAATTGTGGTGAAGAGCTTGATGAAGATAATTACTGCAGTGAATGTATGCAGTTTTTTGA
>CAZOYH010000100.1:0-6117 GCA_964583995.1 uncultured Methanobrevibacter sp. | reverse complement strand
AAGGAGGTTTTCTTATAAACACGAATAAACGAATAATAGTTATTTGTGGGGTATTAGCCTTACTCTTAATGGTGGGAAGTGTAAGTGCTGCAAGTGAAAGTGATGACCTACAAGTAACTAATGATACAGATACAGTGTCGACGGGAGAGGATGCTGTAATTAGTGTAGATGATTCTGGTGAAGTATTGGGAGATGCTGGAACGTTTACAGAATTATCTCAATTGATTAATGATTCAACTGGAAATTTAAAACTCCAAAAGAATTATGTTTATAATAGTGCTACTGACAGTGCTTTTAAAAATGGTATCCTCATCAATAGGACAATCGATTTAACTATTAACGGGTTAACTAATTCCATTGATGGAAATGGAGAAGCAAGAATATTTAATGTTATAAGTGGTAATGTTAAAATAATGGATTTAACTTTTAAAAATAGTGTATCCACTTCTTCACAGGGTGCTGTATACTGGACTGGATCAAATGGTGAATTACTAAGATGTACATTCACAAATAATATAGATACTAATTATGGTGCACTCAATTATAATGGAGCAGACGGTAAAATAACAGACTGTACATTCACAGAAAACTATGCAACCACCAATGGAGGCGCAGTGTTATTACAAAATGGAGCAACAGATGTAGTAATGAGTGGATGTACATTCGAAAGAAACTATGCATTACAAGATTATGGGGCATTATATGTAAATGTGGAATATGCAGATGTATTAAATTGTACATTTAATGAAAATTATGCGATAAAAAATGGTGGTGCAATATATTGGGCAGGTACTCGGGGAGAACTACGTTATTGTAATTTTACTAGTAACTATGCTAATAATTATGGTGCAGTATTCTGGAGTAAAGATCTTGGTATAATTTCAAATTGTAATTTTAACAATAATTATGCAATAACTAGCGTTGGAGCTTTATATATTTCTCAACAATCATGTATGGTATTAAATTGTACTTTTGATTCTAACCAAGCCAGAGGAGGTAATACTGGAGCATTATTTTTTAACTCCGCAAGAGGATATGTAATTGATTGTAATTTTACAAATAACTCTGCATCAGGTAATTTTGGAGGATATTATTCAAGTGCCAATTTTGGTTATGTTCAAAATTGTAATTTTTTCTATAATAATGCTACTAATGCAGGAGCCGCTTCTTCTTCAGCCGGAAATCCTAGGTTAATTAATTGTACATTTAAATATAATCATGCTACTGAAAATGGTGGTGCTATATGGGTTTCATGTGGTGTATTTGATTGTGTATTTGAAAATAATACTGCTGATAATCTAGGCGGAGCAATTTATACACGTTCAGACTCATTAGTGTTAACTAGTAATACATTTACAAATAATAAAGCACTTAATGGTAGTGCGATAGCAGCAGTAAATAACAAAGTTTATATTGGGGATTCTGAATTTAACAGTAATGTTGCAACTGAAAATGGAGGAGCAATTTACTCCATTGTTAATTATGTTGTTGTGGAAAATTCAACATTTACAAATAATAAAGCTACACTTCTCGGTGGTGCAATATATGATACAGGGGATTATTTCTCTGAAATAGGATGTACTTTTACTAGTAATACTGCTACTTCTAAAAGTGGTGCAATATATATTGCTTCTGGAAAAAAAGTAGCATTGGAGTATACTGACTCCAATTATGTTAATGCATCTGATAGAATTGATATGCCTACTGAATTAACAATTAATTCTACTGGTACTGGTGAAGGATCTGATTCTGAGATTACTTGGACTTATGCACTTACCAATATTGCAAATGGTGGAATCATATATGTTAACAGTGGAACATATACATTTACAGAAGGAATTTCAACTGGTAGTAAAACTGTTAAAATTATTGGTAAAAGTTCAGTAACTTTAGATTTTAATGATGCTTCAGCTTCTTATGGGAGCAGTGTAATTTATCTTAGTGGACCTAAATGTTTATTATCAAATTTAACAATCAAAAATGTAAATGTTACTCCATATATAATTAATGGTGGATCTAGATTTACAACAATTCAATATTGTACTTTTGAGGATAATATAAAGTCAATAAATCCTGGTGGTAGATTTTGGACATTTCTAAATTGCACATTTAAAAACAATAAAGTTAATGATAATCTTATCAGAGTAGGTTATGATAATATTTTTATTACAAATTGTTTATTTGAAAATAATAGCATAACATCAGGTAATGGTGGTGTAATGTTTCCGGACAATAGTTGGGAAATTACAGGTTGTATTTTCATAAATAATACGGCAGAAAATGGTGGTGTAATTTATACTGACAGATTTTTAGTAAAAATAAGTGACTGTGAATTTTATAATAATTCTGCTAGTGAAAATGGTGGTGCAATTTGTTTTGCAGATGCAGCAGATCCTACAATAAGTAATTGTATTTTCTCTGGAAATAATGCATCTTATGGTGGTGCTATCTATTCTTCAGGTGGAAATGTAATTATTTCCAATTCTATTTTTGATGGTAATAATGCTTATGTAGATGGTGGTGCTATTTATAGTGCTGGTCGTGATGTTTCTGTAATAAATTCTAATTTCACAAATAATAATGCTTCTTCTAGTGGTGGTGCAGTTTACAGTACTGGTAGGGATTTAAGTATTTCTGATTCTAATTTCACAGGAAATGATGCTTCTGAAGATGGGGGTGCTGTTTATAGTACTGGTCAAGATACTAGTGTGAGTGGTTCTGATTTTAGTGGAAATAGTGCTGAAAGTGATGGTGGTGCTATTTACAGTGGTGGTTCAGGTACTATTATTTCAGGTTCTAATTTCACTGATAATAGTGCATCTTCAGGTGGTGCTTTGTATTCCAATGGTAGTGATGCTTCTGTTTCTAGTTCTAGCTTTGGAGATAATAGTGCTAGTTCCGGTTCCTCTATTGCAGCGGGTAGTGATGCAAGTATTACTGTGGAAGAAAGTGATTTTAATGATAATAGTGGAAGTGGTGGTGTTATTTACAGTGAAAGTGGTTCTGAAGTTATTGTAGATATGTCAACTACAAATCTTGATGATAGTGATCTTAAAGGATCAGGTATTGTAAAAACTGAAAGGATTTTGTATGTTGATTGTGTAACTGGAGGTACTGGTGATGGAACTAGTGAATCTAGTCCGACTGATTTGATGACTGCTATAACTTACATTGCTTCTGGTGGTGAAATTAGACTATTAGCAGGAACATATGAAATTGGAAGTGTTATTACAGTTTCTAAGACATTTAATATTACTGGTTGGCAAAATGGAGTAAAAATAACTAATGCTCGTTCAGGACAACTATTACATGTTACTGCTGATGACATAAGTATTAAAAACATTGAATTTACTGACATTAAAGATGAATATATTGTCATTGATGGTAAAAATGTTTTAATTGAGGAATGTAAATTCACTGCAGGCAACACTAATACCAACAATTATGCTATGGTTAGTACATCATCTTCTGCTACTGGTTTTACATTAAGAAAATCCAATTTCACAGGATTTAAATATCATTATGTTGTATCTCTTGTTGGTGATGAAGCGACTGTTGATGGATGTATTTTTAGTTCAAGTAATGTTGCTACAAATGTTGCCAGTGATTATATTATTAATGTTGCAAGTTCAAATTCATATGTTCAAAATACTAATTTCTCAAGTAATAATGTTAAATTGATTAATTTAGGTGCTTCTCAATCAGGAAATAGTATAGTCAATATTGTTGCTATAAGCAATAATATCGGAACTGGATCAAGTAATGGATTAATTGACGTGAATTCTGTTATTTCAAGTATTGATGGTGCTGTATTTAGTGATAATACTGCTAACAGTCTTATTTATTGGGCAGGCAGCGCTACTGGCGGTACATTGAATAATGCTGATTTTACAGCAAGTAACACTGGTGGAACTTATAAGAATCTTAATTGTGCTGCTAGTGATTTGACTTTAACTAACAATAAGTTTGTTGTGTCATCTGCAAGCTTCAATACAGTTACATCAGTTACTTATCCTGGTGATTTAAGTATTACAGGTACTTTTAATGTTGAAGGTACTAATGTTTATGCAGGTGCTCCAATCTGTGCTGATGGCACATTTATTGCAAGTCCTAGCATAACCAGTTCAAAAACATTCTCATACACATGGACAGGACAATTACCAGATACTTATACTTTGACTTTTGGTTCAACTGACAGTGATGGAAATACATATACTTATTCATCCACTCCAACAAGTAAATCTGCAACCGTAAATAGAATAAGCGATATTTATATTAGCTCTGAAGGTGGAGGTACTGGTTTAAGTGCAGATAGTCCTACAACTTGGGATGATGTTTCAATTCTTTTAAGTGATGATGGTACTGTTCATTTTGCAAATGGAGTCTATGATGACTTCAATCTTAAGACAGTTAATAAAGGTTGGACTTTAACTGGTTCCAGTGCAAGCAATGTTATCTTAAACGGTAATGGAAACAGTATTTTCACAGTTAGTGCTAGTGGTGTTAATATTGAAAAATTAACATTGAATACGACTGGTAGAGCGATTTCTAGTGAAACATATAATGTAAATGTGTACAATTCAGTTTTATATAACCAAATTGAACTTAACAAAGCAGATTCTTACACTTATGGTGATGCAATCCCAATTGGTTGCACTTTCTTAAAAGTTATTCCAAGTGCATTGACTGCTTATGTTAATGGTGTTGAATTTGGAACTGCATCTGGATCTCCATACACAATTACCAAAAATGGTAATTTAGCGGTTGGTAGTTATACTCTATCGGCTACAAAAAAACAAGAAAAAAGGAGGATAATATGAACTTTAATTCAGATTTAGAACTTCTCGATGACTTCACCAGATTTAGAAACTTAAAAGACATTTCTAAAAAATCATACAAAACCACCATGAATTTATATTCAAGTTTTAATAATGAGTCTTTTGTTAATCTTTTAATTGAGGCTGAAATGGAAGAATTGAATCAAATAAGGTGGAAAAATCGGAAATTGAAACAACGTCTTTTGAATTTTAGGAATTTTTTAGTGCAAAATTACATGAAAAACTATAGCCAAATCACACTTAACAGAGTAATAACAATTTATCGGCATTACGACATTGAAGTGCACAATCTTCCTGCACAGTCATCAAAAAATTATAAAGAGTCCGCACCAGTAACATATAATGACTTGCCAGACAGAAAAACTATTAAAAGGGCTTTAAGAATTTCAACACCAGTGATGAAGGCAACAACACTATTTATGTTATCCTCAGGCTGTGCAAGAAGAGAAACACTAAACCTAACAATAGGTGATTTTATAAAAGCAACTGGTGATTATCACACAAAAGAAGACATTCAAGACGTTTTAAGAGTTTTAAAAAGAAAAAAGGTTGTTCCAACATTTAAATTAAAAAGGCAGAAGACTAATAAGTATTATTATACGTTCTGTTCTCCTGAAGCAGTAAAAGAAATCATAAGATACCTAAACACCAGAAGTAACTTAAAACCAACTGATAAACTTTTTAACATTCATCCCGAATCTCTTTCAAGGTGTTTTATTAAAATAAACAACCAGTTAAAGTTGGGTAAATGTGGAACATATAACCGTTACCGTTCGCATGTTTTAAGAAAGCTTCATGCTTCCAATTTAAAAAACAGTGGCATGCTGATTGAAGACATTAACTCTCTTCAGGGAAAAAGAAGAAACATCACTGACGAGTCATACTTTTTTGAAAACCCTGAAGTTTTAAAAGAAAAATACATCAAACACCTAAATGCAGTTACGGTTTACGATAAAAACATGGTTAAAGAGGTTAAAAAGGATAATTTAAAAGTTGTTTCTTATTTAACTTAAAAATTGTATGAGTTCGTAAAATTGCTTTTAAAAATTCATTCTTTTAATATTTATCTATTTATTTTTAAAAATAAAGCTTTTTAATCTCTAAAATTTATAAATAGCATCAGGACAAACAACTGAAATGAATATAGTAGAATCACACAATATTATATAACTATCATAGATTAAAATAATACCAAAATCATATGGAAAAATTGTAAAGTAAAACATGGAAAAATTGTAAAGTAAAATATGGAAAAATTGTAAAGTAAAATATGGAAAAA
>CAZOYH010000099.1:4423-6133 GCA_964583995.1 uncultured Methanobrevibacter sp. | reverse complement strand
GCTGGTTTTTCATGCTGATGTTTTCAGCTCAAACAGCATTTAAAAAATCAAGAACATTCGAATTTGACAATAAGGTAATAGAAACAACAGATGCTCTAAAAGAGGAATATCTTATTGATTCCTTTGTAAAAGTAAGGGACTTGCGTGTTAAAAACATGATGGTTCACGGAACATCAGACATGTATTCTGCCTTTAAAATGTTTCAGGAAAAGGCCAATATAAACAATAAATCGTATATAATAATTTTATCCGACTGCAGGGATTGGGCGGGGCCAAAAGTAAATGGGATCCCTGCAAGTGTAGACTTAATTGAAGAAATGTCAAGGGATGCAAAAAAATTAATCATCCTGAATCCTGAAGACAGAAATAAATGGGATGTTGTAGACAGCTGTGTTTCACTTTACAGGGAAGCCGGAGCACAGGTATATGAAGTCAACACATTAAATCAACTTGCTCAATTCGTAGAGCAGCTATAGGAAGTATAATATGCAGTGCAGTAAATGTGGAAATCCGAAAGTCATTATTAAAAAGCAGCAGTCAGGACAATTGTTGTGCAAGGACTGTTTTATAGAATCAATTGAAAAAAAAGCAATCAAAACAGTTAGAAAAGAAAAACTGCTTGACAAGGGAGATAAGGTTCTGGTTGCTCTTTCAGGTGGAAAAGACAGTGTAACTGTTCTTGAAGTATTGAACACTTTTCGTGAAATGAACATAATTGATATTTGTGCCGTAACGGTAGATGAGGGAATAGCCAACTACCGCCAGGACGGTGTTGATATTGCAAAAAGACACGCCGAAAGGTTAGGCATAGAGCATAAAGTGGTTTCACTGAAAGACGAATACGGCATCACATTAGATGAGATAATGCAAAGGGATAACCATAAGGGGTCATGCACCTATTGTGGAGTGTTTAGAAGAACCATTATCAATAAGGCTGCCCGTGAAATGGGTGCAACAAAAATTGCAACAGGTCACAATCTCGACGATGAGGTTCAGGCAATAATGATGAACTATCTGGAAGGAAACACTGACAATCTGACAAAATTAGGTGCAAAAACAGAATCCAAAGCCGAAGAGTTCACAGTTAAAATCAAACCGCTACGTGAAATTCCAGAACGTGAAATTGGATTATATGTTGTTGCAAAAGACCTTGAAGTTCACTTTGATGGCTGTCCATATGCAATGCAGTCATTTAGAGGGGAAGTTTCAGAAGTCATAAACCAGCTTGCCGAAAAGCACCCTACAATAAAATACTCAACACTCAGAGGATATGACAAGGTTAAAAACATACTGAAAAAAGAACTGAAAAAGGATTATTCGCATGGAAGGTGTGTCAGATGTGGTGAGCCTTCAGCAAATGAACTGTGTAAGGCATGTTCATTTCTAGAAGAATTAGGATTGTGATTATATGTTTACATTAAAATACAAGAATATTGATGAAAAAAGAGAAATTCCTCATGATGATTATACGATTAAAGATTTACTAAACGAAATGGAGCTGTCCGCTCAGACAATTGTCTCAAAACAGAATGGAGAGCTTGTAATTGAAGATACTGTTATTCAGGAAAATGATGAAATTCAACTAGTTCAAATTATATATGGTGGTTAATTGAAAATAAGTTATGAATGTGGCCCCTGCTTTTTAAGACAGGCAAGAGAAGCGATGGATTTGTCCACAGATGATGAAAATCTGAAAATGGAGACAATGGA
>CAZOYH010000099.1:0-4323 GCA_964583995.1 uncultured Methanobrevibacter sp. | reverse complement strand
ATCCTTGACTTTGGAGCATTCACATTGGACGATGATATTGAAAGCGTAATCAAATCATCACTTAAAAAGGAACTGACCATTAAAGACATTGACGAATTTGAAAATTCACTAAAAACCCATGATAAAGTATTGTACATGGTAGACAATACCGGTGAGATAGTATTTGATAAACTGCTTTTAGAAAAAATAAAGCAATATAATTTGGACATTACAATTGCTGTTAAATCAGAACCGATTTTAAATGACGCATGCATGGCAGAAGCACTTGATGCTGGCCTTGACGAGTTCGGTAAAATTGTAGAAATAGGATGTGGAACCGTAGGATACGTTGACAGTGAAATTTCAGATGAGTTTAGAGAGATTTTCAACAGCCACGAATTTGTAATTTCAAAAGGAATGGGAAATTATGAAGGCTTAACAGAAATCGACTTGTCAGATAAGGATATCTATTTCTTGTTATGTGCAAAATGCAATACAATTTCAAGAGACATTGGAGTTAACCTGCATGACATGCTTCTTTTTAAAAAATAAGTAGTGGTAATATGATTATCGGATTTATAGGTTTTGGAAACGTTTCAAAAAATCTTTTAAAATTAATCAAATCAGATAGTATTTCATTTGCCACCTCATTTGAAGGAAGGTCACCTAAAAACGTCGGTGAAGATGTAAATGTTTTGGATACATTCAAAGAAGTCTGTGAAAAATCAGACATTGTAATATCTGCTAATAGTCCAAAATCAGCATTGGATGTTGCTAGAAAATATGGAAAATATGTAAATGGTATTTTTCTGGATTTAAATAATATTTCTCCAGATACAACTTTTGAAATTAGTAATTATGTTAACAGGTTTGTTGATGGGGCAATAATTGGTAAAATAGATTCAGATAATCCAGTATTATACATTTCAGGAAAATCTGCAGATGATTTATTATTTTTAGATGAATTCATCGAAACTAGAAAAATAAGCGATAAAATAGGGGATGCAGCTATTTTAAAAATGCTTAGAAGCACATATACAAAAGCAGTATCTACAGTTTTAATAGAATCAAGTGAAATTGCTAAAAATAATGGTTTAGAAGAGGAACTCTTTGATGTATTATCTCTAACTGAAGGTGATGACTTTAAAGATAAAGCAATTTCAAGAATAACCAATACATTAAACAATTCCAAAAGAAAATCAGAGGAACTGGAAGAAATAATAAGTTACTTTGACGATGAAGATTTAACCATGGTTAAAGCAGCACTAAATAAGCTTAACCAATAACTACTTTAACTTTAAAACCCTTTTTAGCTTTTTTTATACTTCCGCAAACAGGAATAAAATGAGAATCCATAATATATCTTAAATAAGTAACTTCATTTGCAGGCAACCTTAAATTAGTTTTGATCTTTTTACCTTCACTTTTAAACTGAACGGAAATTTTTCCGTTCTTATCTACGTATAAATCAGTATTAAGGCCTTCTTTTGTAATTTTTGTCTCAAATTTAGTTAAGTTCAGCCCAGCTTCAAGGCTTAACGGCGCGTCAACTTCAATGTCTTCACTTCTAAAGATTTCATTGGCTTTCCGCCCATCCAGGTCACTGTTTGCAACATACCATGCCCTGTCAATAACCTTTTGAACTTTCTGATTATCTGGAATGACTCCCTGGCTTTCATAGCCTTTCATCAAATCCATTACTTCTTTTTTGGTTACTTCCATTTCGATTGCACTTATTGCAAGTCTTGTCATTACAGGTCCGTAATCAGATCTTCTAAAGACCGCCCAAATTGATTCGGGGTCCCTGTAAACTCTTCTTTTAATGATTTCATTTATTGTATTCCCATTGAGATAAGCTATCTTTTCAAGGTTTCCCCTTGAGTAAGTGTTCATTCTTTTGTAGATATTTGTCCAGTTTCTCTCGCCGGGAACTCTGCCGGCATCGATTTCACGATTTAGAATTTCAACGGTTGTTTTTGGAAGTAGCTTTTCAATTTCAGGAGTAATGGTCATGTCATTGTCAATAATGGATTGCCGGATTAGTCTACCGGAGTATTTTTCCTTATTCAACTCTTTTACAACATGATAGTTAACCTTGGAGCCTAAAAACTCATTGATTGCATACCAGCGAATTTCATTTCTGTTGGTATAGCTTTTTGGCATCCCTACGAAATTGCCCTCGTCGATAAAAGGCTGCGCCTTTGATTTGATTTCATCAAGAGTTATGCTTGCAGATGTAATGTAATCAGTCACGCCGTCATTAATCATCTGTTTTAAACGGATTGGCACGCTGTAGGATAAGACTAATCGGTGATGAAGTCCTTTAAATGATTTGACATCATCAGCACCTAAGGCAAGTGCCATGTCACTGCGGGCTTCGAAATCAACAAAAAAAGGAGCATGGTTTGCACTAAAGCCTTTGTTTAGATAAACAACAACTTTTTTACCTTCTTTATCAGCTATTTTTCGAGCTTCACTAATTAATTTTTCATGACCCTTATGGACAGGATCAAAATCTGCACTGATTCCAATCAACATTAACACCAAAAAAAGAAAAAAGTGATGGATTTATCCATCTAATAATTTTAAAACACCGCTTATCACTAACCATATTCCGATTAATGTACCAAGAATAATTGGATTTGAAAGATAAGTTCCGATAATAATATACAATACACCAAGAATAATACCGATTATTCCAATATAAAATCCATATCTTGAACTGCGATTATTGATTAGAGAAGCAACGGCAACGATAATCAACATTATTCCTGCAATGTATAGTGTAATTTCAGCTAAAAATCCAAGCAATGCTGGATTGAATATTAAACTGATACTTAACAATAACAGTAAGATTCCCAAAATCAAATCAAGTATTGCTCCACTTGTGTTGTAATCTATTATACTTACTCCAACAACCAGTAAATATACGGACATTAACATTACGGATAATCCAATCAAGGAACTTACTCCGATAAGTCCAAGTATTGGAAATATAATGATTATTAATCCAAGAAGTATAGCCAGTAAACTAATAAATTTAGTTTTCATAATTTCCTCCTAGTATTTAATTAATATTTTAAATTATTTAATATAATGGGATATGTTTTATCTCAACAGTTGAGCTATTCATATCTGAATTGTTGATTTCAGCTAACCATTCACTTTTACATTCGCATTCATATTCAACAGGCTTTTGAGTTAAATTGTTAGCTATAATCATGTGCTTCAAGTCTTTATTACATTTTTTACAGTTGTATGGACCACGTCTTGAGCCAAAACCTGATGTGTCCATAAGTGTAGGCATATCTAATTCTTCCCGAACAGTATTTATTATTTCAATACATGACCAAATCCAAGGTGGCTGGTAAGCGCCTTTTCTCCAGAACCTTTCAATGACGGTTCCTCCATGAATTGTTGCAGGACAAAATGAAAGTCTGTCTACCTCTATTGAATTACAATACCTTGCTGTTTCAATTGCTTCTGTGATTGCTTGAGCTTCACTTACAAGGATTGGTTTTACAAAAATATAAGCTTTTGATTTGAGATTGTATCCTTTTGTTTCTCTTAGTTTTTGCATTAATTTTACTGCATTTTCAAAATCATTACGGGTAAACCCCTTGTTGATTTTTTTAAGACGAGTATAATCATTTGATGTTTCAAGACCGATACTTACCTCAAATAATGTATCGCCAATTATTTCAAAGATTTCATCTAAAACATCCTCTTTAACGTATTCAGGTCTTGATTCAACGATTATTTCGGTTACATTTCCCAGATTCATTAAAGTTTTTAAAATTTCATCACGGGCATCTTTTGGAAGTTCATAAGGGTTTAGGAAACTTCCTGATGCAAAGAGTTTTACTGAAATTTTATCCTCTTCGGATATAGGATGTCTTGATAGGTGTTCATTGAATATTCTTAAAATTGTTTCAGTGTCTATTGGTTCTAGTGTACAGTCTGAAACGTAACTGCACATTGTACATCCGCCGCTGTCTCCAAGAGCCCATGCACAACCGGGGGTTGGAAGGATTATGAATAATGTTTTTGCAACGCCATCATATGTCAAATCATCATTGTACCAGCTTGCACCAACCTGTTCTGGTGTTTTTGGATCTTTTCGCTCAAAGGCATTTTGCCTGATTTCTTTAGTTAATTTTTCAATTTCCATTATAATACCTGCAAATAATAAATGTAATATTATATTATTAGATTTTCTAATTAAAAATTGTTATCAAAAAATAGTTGTTATTAAGTTGTGTATAAATGTTTAAAAAAATAAAAAAAGAAAAAGTAAGCAAGTTTAGAAACTTGCAATTACGTCTCCTAATAATTTAATGGATT
>CAZOYH010000098.1:0-6207 GCA_964583995.1 uncultured Methanobrevibacter sp. | reverse complement strand
ACACTTGCATTTTTCTTTCTTCTTTATGAAGCTGCAGAATTACATTTAATCATTGTTGCATGTGTAATAATGATAATCCTCTTATTCTATAGCTATAATTTTGCAAATAAACAACAATCCCATAAAAAATACTTAGAATATAGATTACTTGCAGAATCACTTCGTATTCAATATTTCCTCGCAAAATCAGGCGTCAAAAAGTCCGTAAGGAATATCATGCCATGGTTTATTAAGATTGGAATTCCCTGGATTAATGAAGTTTTATTGGAACTACCAGAAATGCAAAGAAATGAAAAAAAATCAGTCTTAAATTGTTGGATTAGAGACCAGGAAGACTATCACAATAAAGCACATATATCTTCAAGGGAGAAAAAAGAAAAAGAAGCCCGTATTGAAAAAATAGCATTAATCATAACCGTTCTAGGTTACATTGGCACTCTAATATTTGAATTTTATATGTTACTCTATTCCCCATTTCCAGAACCTATTGAGCATTTGAACCGTGCGATTTTAAAAATAATTATGGGTATTATGTCCGTAATCACTATTTTTATCAGCAATTATTACGGAAAAATGTCATTATCCAGAAAAATTGAAGAACACAGAAGAATGGCGCTATTGTATGATAAAGCTAAAAAGGAAATCTTACAAAAAGGAGAAGAAAGCGAAGAACTTCTCGTATTTTTAGCAAGAGAATTCCTAATTGAAAATGCAACATGGTATGCTCATCAAAAAGGAAACAAAATCGATTTAAATATTGAGTAGATACTCCGCCAACAAGATTATCAATAAAATTACATTTAAAACTGTAAATATGACCAAATACTTGGTTTTAAACTCACCATATTCTCGAACAAGAATCTTATAAGAAATCAAATTAGCCATTGATGCAATAAGGGTTCCAAAGCCACCAATGTTAATTCCCACGATAATTGCCTCATAATTGGTGCTAAAACCACTGAGCAACATTGCTGCAGGAACATTTGATATGACTTGAGAGGATATTACACCCCAAAGAACCTCATTGCCAACTATAGATTCTGTAAATAACGAATTGAAAAAGGAAATATGTTCCAAATTGCCTATTAAAATAAAAAGGGCGATGAAAGTCAAAAGCAAATAATAATCAACACCACAAATTACCTTTTTAAAGAAATTATGTCTGTCAATTTCTATATTTTTCATATCAGGCCAATTAATTGGATCTTTTGAAATGAAAAACAAGAGTATTGCCAAAAATACTACGGATACAATAATATACGGCAATAACAGTAAAAAAAATGATTCAAAAGGAATTTTAGATACTGTATACATTACAATATTGTGAGGAGCACCAATAGGAAGCACCATACATCCCACATTGGCTGCGATAGTCTGCAGACAAACGGTAAATATTATTAAATCAGATCTGTCAACCTTTTTTAAGGCCAATATTGAAAACGGTACAAAAATGATTAAAGAAACATCATTAGTTATGAAAATAGAACTAAAAAAACAACTAAAAACCAATAGTGAAACCAGTTCTCGTGAATTTCCAATCTTTGTTAGTAATTTTCTAACCAATTTCTCAAAAACCGCTAGATTTTTTAAAATTTCAACAAAGACCATTATTACAAAAAGCAGTATAATTGTTTCCCAGTTGATATAATTTATATTTGGTTTTGCAAAAAAACAGGAAATAATAGCTAAGATTAAAGATATAGAAAATATTATCTCTTCTTTAAAAAAATTAATAGTCCTATCAACTAATTTAACCATAATATCATTAATCTGCTTTTTCATCCATTGTCTCTAAAAGAAAGCTTACCGGACGAAATCCGTCATTGCAGGAAATCATAGCTGACTTTTTGTTTTTCATCCATCCATCGTAAAAGTCCTCAGCTCCATTAGCTAAACCCAATACAAATGGTGATAAAACTTCCCATGCACTGTCACAGAAGTTTTCAGGTTTTTTCCATCCGTTTGCAATGAAAACATCATTTAATTCAACGTCACACTCATGTTCCAGTGGATTTTCATATTTTTCGATTAAATCATCATGCCTGACTTTTTTTACAACTGTGATTTTTACCTTTTGCATCTAATCACCTAACTACATATTGGACTTGATATTATTTAATTAGATTGGGCTTTTAATTGTCTTATAGTATATTTTGCATATATATAGTTCAAGATGGCTGCAAACATCCTACCGCAAGCAAGACCTATCCAAATACCTATTAATCCCCACCCAAATTCAAAAGCAAAGACATATGTTAGGCTAACACAGCTTACAATTTCTCTAAGTATTGTCCAAGCAAGACTGGTGGATCCACGGCCAATGCCCTGATACATGAAGCTTGACGGCTTTGCAATACCTTCAAAAAGCAAACCTAATGAGGCAACCTGTAGAAAACTTGTGATTTCTGGAAGCAAGACAGCAGTATCAGCAGTGTGTGCGAATATTAGTGCAAGATATGGTGCAAAGATTACTAGAATTGCTGTAAACAGCACTCCAAAAAATGTTGCAAATTTTGTACCATAAGTGTGTGTTCTTGATAGATACTCCCAATTTTCTGCTCCAAATGAACTTCCGCTTACGGCTGAAACGGCGATTCCAATAGCTGATAATGGCAGTACTGCAAAAAGATATAATCTCTGACCGGAAGTGTAAGCTGCAACCCCCAAATCTCCTGCGATTGAAGATATGAAAATTAAGTATAAACTAACTGAAAATGTAGTGATTAGTGTTTCAAAGGATGCCGGAATTCCAACTTTTAAGATATCTTTAAATATTATTGAATCGAATTTGAAGTTTTTAAAGCTGACATTAACGTAAGTGTCCTTTTTAACTAAAATCCAATACATTATGACAATTGCTGAGCCTAAAGTACTTGTAATTGTTGCAAGTGCTGCTCCAAGTGTTCCAAGGTTCAGAGAATATATGAAAATCGGATCCAAAAAGAAATTTAGAATTGTGGAGACAAACATCGCATACATTGCCCTTTTCATGTCACCTTCACCACGAAGGATTCCTCCGGCACCATTTGCAAACATGAATGCGAAAAGTCCTAAAAACAATACAGAACCATATCTCATTCCTTCAGCTAATGACTCTCCACTGGCCCCATAGGTTTTAAGCAAAGGCTCCTGAATTAGAAGCAGAATAATTGTTAATAATACTGATGCAATAAAAAATATCAAAAGAGAGTGAAGTGCCGCTTTACTTGCCTTATTCCTGTCTTTTGCCCCAACAGCACGGCTGATACTGCTTGTTGCACCACTTCCAAGACCAACGCTCACACCATTGATAAGTGCAAAAATAGGCGTTACAAAACCTATTCCCGCAATGGCTGCAGGACCTAATCCCGCAATCCAGAATCCGTCAACAATGTTATACGATGCTGTTAGAATAATGGCTATCATTACTGGAATAGCCATTTTCTTTACTGCCTTTTCTGGTTCGCCTCTCATCAATTCAACATTTTTATTTGCCATAAAATCACTAATCTTTAAGAAGTTCTGCGCTTTTTCTGGCTATATTTCTAATCTTTTCTAATGTTTCCTCATCCAAATCAGAAATGCCAACCTTATCGTTCCAGTCTTTCAGTTCTTTAATTTTTAAAATAGCTAATTTTTCACCTTTTTTGGTGGTTTTAAGAATGTATTTTCTGCGATTATTATCATCAATTTGTCTTATGATATATCCTTCATCTTCCAAGGTTCTGAGATGTTTGGCTATTGTTGCTTTGCTTTGTCCAAACAGATTCGCCAAATCATCCTGAGATAATCCTTCATTTTGATATATCTGCATCAAGTATCTGCTTTCCTGGTTTAAATCCAAATTATTAGGATTTTTTAATGAATAATCCAATTTATTTTTGTATATGGCATATGTCAATACAAAAAAGGGCATAAATCCAAACACATCTTTATCCTGAACCATGATTATACATTAATCATCAATAAATATAAATGTTTATTGGTGAACAGTTCATTAATGAACAGTTAAATGTTGCGAAGGTAAACGTTTAAATATTCATTTTTAAAAAATTATTACCATGACAGATGTGATACTTTTAACCGGAGCCGGCCAAATCGGAATGGCTATAGCCAGACGCATCGGACACGGCAAAAAAATAGTGATTGGAGATAAAAACATCAAAAACGCTGAAGCAATATCAAAAATAATGACTGAAGCAGGCTATGATACAGAAATCTTTGAATGTGACATATCTTCAAGAGAATCAATTTTAAACTTAATTGATGAAGCCCAAAAATTTGGTGAAATTGCATACTTCATCAATGCGGCAGGAGTTTCACCTTCACAGGCACCAATAGAAGCAATTCTTAAAGTCGATTTATATGGAACTGCAGTGCTTTTGGAAGAAGTTGGAAAAGTAATTAAGGAAAACGGGTGTGGCGTTACAATATCTTCACAATCAGGTCACAGGATGGAACAGCTCGGTGCAGAAATTGACGAACAGCTAGCTACAACACCAACAGAAGAACTTCTTGATTTGGAGGTTCTCCAACCGGAAAACATAAAAGACACACTGCACGCTTATCAGCTTGCCAAAAGATGCAACGAGAAAAGAGTGATGTTTGAAGCATGCAGATGGGGTGAAAAAGGAGCCAGAGTCAATTCAATATCACCTGGAATCATCGTTACTCCGCTGGCACTTGATGAGTTCAATGGGCCACGAGGAGATTTCTACAAAAACATGTTTGCAAAGGCTCCTGCCGGAAGGCCGGGGATTGCTGATGAGGTTGCAAACGTTGCTGAACTCCTGATGAGTGATAAAGGTGCATTTATTACAGGTACTGATTATCTGATTGATGGCGGTGCAACTGCATCCTATTTCTACGGAAAATTAAAACCAGAATAGTTTCTCTTTGGAAACTATTTAAATTATTAAAAAAAGAAAGAGGGGTTAACCTCTTGTTACAATACTAATAATGTCGCCGTCTTTCAGTTCATAGTCACTGGCAACACGCATTTTTGATCTTGCATCAACTGCATGCATGAACTTATCACCAATGTCTGTGTGAACGATATAAGCCAGTTCTTTTGGAGTTGAACCTCTTTTAACTAAAAATCCATCCGGTAAGACATTGCCTTTTTGATCTGTGTATTTATTTTCATCTTGAACTGGATAGACAACAATATTATCTAATAAATCAAAAATACCATAGTTTAATGCATCTTGAACACCAGTACTTCCATAAACATCAAGAATATGGGTTTGAATGTAATCCAAAGCTTTCTTTTGAGGTTCGGATAACTCATCTGGTTTTAGGATTTCAAAGTGGTCATCACCTGAAACATAACTGATCAGACCGGATTCATTTGCCTTTACAAGAGCGAGTTCTGAGTTTGCAGAAGTTGGAATTACATTTGGATACTTTTCCTTGATTCTTTCTATATTGGCTTTTGATGTAGGCAAATCTGCCTTGTTTGCAATAATCATCATCGGTTTTGCAATGTGCAGGATATTTCTGGTTAGTTCAATCAAGTCTTCCTCTTCCCATTTGTTATAGTCAGGCTCAACTGTTCTTTTAGCTTCAATGATGTCTTCAATAGCTATTCCTGTACCTGACAATTGGTCAAACAATACTTTTGAAATATCAAGGTGTTCTGCACCTACTTTTCTTATGAGCCTTACCCAATTTTTTGAGAGTATTCCATACATCCACATTACAATCTCATTTTCCAGAAATTCCAAATCTTCAAGAGGATCATGGCTTCCAGAATCAACTGGGTTTCCTTCAAGGTCAGTTGAACCTGATGCATCAATAACATTGATGAATACTTTAGCTTGCATTAAATCATCTAAAAACTTATTACCTAATCCTTTTCCTTCGTGTGCTCCAGGAACAAGTCCTGCAACATCAATCAATTCTATTGGAAGCAATCTTTTTCCATCTACACATATTGAATTGTGGGGATTGCATGTAACACCTAACTCTTTACATGGGCAATCTTTAATTACATGAGCAACTGCCTTATTTGCATCGATTGTTGTAAATGGATAATTAGCCATTTCTACAACAGATGCAGTTGCTGAATTGAAAAAAGATGATTTTCCAACATTCGGTTTTCCACAAACTGCAATTTGAAACATAATAATCACATTAAAATTAATAACAACTTAATATTTGCAATTTAAAATTTGAACCTCTCTGACCTGTAGAGGTCGGAGATTCTCGGGCTGTAAGTCTCTTGTG
>CAZOYH010000097.1:0-6293 GCA_964583995.1 uncultured Methanobrevibacter sp. | reverse complement strand
TTTTGAGATTGAAGATAAACATTTACATTGTCTTTTTCAAGGTCAAGACCTAATGCAATCCAGTTTGTTAAGTATTCATCAACTGCAATGCGACGACCTTCCTCAAAGCTCATTCCACGAGCCGCATATGATTCCAAATCAGCAATAGGTAAAGATAACATTGCTCCTTTTTCCTGATACCATTTTAATTGGTCAACAACCATTTTGTGACCAATATGCATTTGTCCACTTGGCATCATACCAGTTACAACTGCAAAATCTTTATTCTGGTTGATTAAGTTGTTTATTTCATTGAATTCCCTGTGTCCAAATATTACTCCCCTTTTCATTAGTCTTTGAGGATTTTTAACATCACTTATAATATCTGAAATTTTTCCTATACCAAACTGATTAACCAATTTATCATAATCTAGGCTAAATGATGCCCATGGATCAATTAAATCTGCCATTTTTTCACCAACAATATCATTAAATTAATTATTCTAATAAAAATTATAATAGCAAACAGTAAATACTATTGAATTATTAATCATTTCTTCAATTTAAATTATGGTCTTGTCCACTCCACATTATAGTAAGTAATGTCAAAGTCCTCATCAACAATAGCTAAAAGAAGTTTCTTGTTAACACCATGTGAAACTCTAACGTAACTTGCAAAATCCAGGGCATTAATATTATAATCTTCAAAAATGATTTTAACTAAATAATCAGAATGCCCCTGACCCGGACCTCCTCCACGATTATACAATCTGAACTCAGAACCATACTTAAATCCGGTTTTAATTACAAAACCACGGTCTTTTAAATCTCTGTAGACAATATATTTTCCATATAACTCTTGCTCTTTTAAAAGATCAATTAAATAACCAACTGTGCATTCAATGTCATCTTCATAAATGTTCAAACGACCTTTTTCAAGTAAATAACAAGCCTCTATTAAAGAAAGCTGAAGATAATCAGCTTCAATTTTACCAAACTTGCTTTTCTCATGCAAAGCTATTGGTCTTTTACTTCCTTCTTCAATTTTAATAGACACTATATCATTAGATAAATCTCCACGCATTAAAACACCGCAAAAAGAAATAAATTATATTTAATGCTATTAATTTTGAAATAGATATTATATAAATATTTGTAAAGAAAAAAAGAAAAAGTTAAATTCTTATAAAAATGTTATTTGCCATTTCTACAGGAATATTAAGCTCTCTGTCCCCGATTATTGCCAAATAATAATCACCAAGACGATTTTCATTAAATGAATATTTCAGATTATCTCCCACTTTTATATTCAAAGCAGAGATATCATCTAAAAGTTTATCATTTCCACGAATAAATGAAATTGTTCCTTCAGCATCGGAAGTCAGTTCTGATAATGACAATAAGTTAAATTTTCTGTTAATGACTTGATCAAAGTCTTTTTGAGAATAACATTGTTTACAACTATCAAAATCAAAATCACATGCAGGTATAATATTTTCTTCTGGACATAAATCAGGATTATGAAGCATTGTGCACAAAGCTCTTTCAGCTTCATCAGATAATGTATGTTCCATTTCACAAGCTTGTTCGTGGACATTTTCCTCTTTGATTTTTAAAACATCCATCAGGAATTTTTCCAAAATCCTGTGTTTTCTTGTAATTTTTTGAGCTATTTTCATACCTTCATTGGTTAAAACTGCTCCTTTATATGGAGTATATTCAATATAACCTAAATTTTCCAATTTTTTTAGCATTTGAGTTACGCTACCTGGTGCAATACCCAAATCTTTTGATAATTTAGTAGTTGAAACCTGTTCTCCGTTGCTTCCATTCCTATAGAGAACTTCCAAATACTCTTCAATATTTTCACTAATTTTACCTTCAGACATGAAAGATTCACCTATTTTTTATAAGTGATTTAATATATTGACTTAAGAGTATAAAAAAGTTTTGGTTTGCCTAAATTTTAGGCTTAAAATTCTTAAAAAAAAGTTTAATTACAATTAATAGTTAATAAAATAAAGTATTTAAATCTTTGTTAAAAAAAATAAAAAAAGATATAGATAATTAGAATGAAATACTTGAATAAATACCTTTAAGGCTAAATGTTTTCGTATTCCAATTAGCTATACTTCCTAATGAATTTCTAGAACTTGTTGCATCGGCAACAGTCCATTTTCCATCAATTAACACTTGAGTCCATACGTGACCATAAGTACTTCCACTACTGAAAGTACAGGTTCCGTGAACATATCTACTTGCAAGACCTGCAGTTCTAAACATAGCAACCAATAAATGAGATTGATCAACACAATTTCCTGATTTGGCAGATAATGTGCCTGCCGCACCATGTTTGGTATTATAATAGAAACTGTAAGATATGGAATCTCTCACATAATTATATATTGCTTTAGCTTTTGCTGCATCAGTACTTAATCCACTAATCAATGAATTAACTACTTTTTTAATAGCAGAATTGTTAACTTGACAATTTGTGGTTGATTTCAGATATTGACTTAAATCAGTTACAGTGTTTTTCTCATTTAAACCTGAACCTGATACAGAACTACTTCCAGAAGAATATTTAATAGTTACATAATTTGGCATTGTTTTATCATTATTGCCATAAAATGCCAATATTCTTGAAAATGCATCCACCAATTCAGAGTAGATAATTTTTCCAACAGCAGAAGAAGCGTAATTAGGAGCTTGATTGTAAGTCTTAATAAATGTCGCAACATTCTTAGCTGTGGTTAAATAATCTGCTTTCATCAAGTTTGCACTAATTGAATCTCCTGATGGAGAACTTGGAGATGAAACTCCAATAATATATGTAATCGCTTTGGTATTTGAACTGCCAAGTTGATAAATAGCCTGACTCATCAAATACAAGAACTCAGGTAATGTAAATGTAACTCCGCCTGCAGTAACTGTATTTGGTAATTTGCTATTTGTTTCATAATACTTTTTCAAGTTTGTAGCACCAGTGATAATATTTGCAACTGATATTGTTTTAGCAGTTGTAGTATTTGATGAAGCATCAGCTGTTAGATTTTTAAAATTAACAAAGTTAGTTAAACCCCATCTGAATACCATAATACCTGCCACTTTAGAATCTGATGCTGCTAAAGCATCTTTAGCAAGGTTAGCTGTTGACAATTTAGTTGTATCACTATCAGAATTATATGCCTGTAAACCAGCCCAAACTTGAGCACCATTGGAATTATCTACAAACCATTTTGCAGTAGTTGTAATCCAACTTGTTGTTTGTTTGTAATTTCCTTTATAAATCATAGGAATAACAACATCAACATATTGGCTGATTGCAGATAAATTCTGACCATAATAATAAATATTACTGGTAGTCTCAGGCATTAAAGCACATGAAACAATAATACTTGCGTCAATATTATGAATAGCTTCAGTTGCTTGTCTTACGAATTCAGTTATTGCATCAGTACCGCCAGTAGTCTTATAAGCAGTACCAGGATATCTTAAATAATCAAGGTGAATACCGGAAACTCCTTTAATATTAGCGTATTTTTTAAGTTCGTTGATTTTTTGAGTAAACAAAGTGGAATTTATTTTTCCGTTAGCAACAGGATTAATCCATCCATCAGACCCATAAAATATCTGTGCCCAAATGTGAACTCTTATTCCCAACTTACTTGCACTAGCAATCCATGATTCCACCGCAGATTGACCATGAAGGGTAATTGCATAGTAGTTTAAGAATAAATCAGTTGTACCTTTGGAAGCAAGGGAACTTAAATCAACATTTTTCATATCTGCACCGAAAACCCAGTATCCATTACCTGTAGCATCTTTTTTAACTACACTGATTTTAGCGCTTCCAGAACTTGGTGCATTGTCATTATCACCACTAGCAGAATAACTGTAGGAAGCTGTGTAGTTTCCAGGAGAAAGATTTACACTGAATGTTGCATAACCTGTTGAAGAGGTTGTGGCGGAATATGATTTGGAGTCTATAGTTAAAGTTACTGTTTTACTTGCTAAAGCCTTATTGTTTGAATCTTTCAATAAAACTTTTAAAGTTTGAACACCTTGACTTAAAGAGGTTCCACTACTCCAAGTTAAAGATGAGTTGGATCTATCTTTAACAGTAATTTCAGTAGAACCTGATTTTGCATTAATTTTTGAATCTTTACTAATAGAATATGAAATGTTATACTTTCCATTTGCCAACTTAATAGGTAATGAAACTAAACCGTTACTGTTAGTTGTTTTAGTATATGTAGTACCGTCTACTTTAAGAGTAATAGTTTTACTTATTAAAGGAACACTACCTGAAGTAACAGCTAATTTAAAAGGAGTATTAGCTCCCTGACCAAATGTTGTAACGCTTTTAACGGTGAATGTCGGAGTACTACTTGGAATGATACTTACTTTATTAGTTGCACTGGATGCAGTGTAAAATGAATTTCCAGCATAGTTATATTTAACAGTGTATACTCCAACACTTAGAGTTGGTAACTTAAGTGAAGCAACACCGTTACTGTTGGTTTTTGCGGAATATGTTTTACCGTTGATTGTGAATTTAACGGTTTTACCGGCACCAGGAGCATAACCTAAACCATTATGTAAAGTTACTTTAATGGTTTTTGTATCACTTTTAAGGAAAGTATATGCACTAGTTATGAGTTCAGAGGATGTAGATCCCACTACTTTAACTTTGTTGGTTTTAGTTAAACCATCTGTATTATAAGAAATAATCTTATATGTACCTTTCTTAAGAGTAGACAAAGATAAACTAGCTACACCATTACTATTAGTTTTTACAGTATATGTTTTTCCATTAATCTTAAATTTAATATTCTTATTTGCCAATACTTTTCCGGTGCTCTTATAGAATGTAGCAGTAAATTTTCTAGCGTCTGTATAGACTTTAGTGATACTGCTTGCAGTAATTGTAGTTAAAACCTGAAAAGTAGTGGTTAACTTATATCCAGTCACAGGATTTGTTGCAGCAACTGCATATAATCCAGGTTTAAGATCAATATCTAAAGAAACAACACCGTTACTGTCTGTAGTTTTAGAGTAATTTTGTCCTGCAGCAACAATCTGAACAGTAGTGTTTGCTAGAGGATTACCATACTCATCTAAAAATGTGGCAGTATACTTGGTGCTTCCCTTATAATATTTAGTAATATTATTAGCAACAACAGAATCAGATACATCAATAGTATTTGATGAGGAGTTATCACCAATAACATCGCTACCCGTGTTAGTTGATAAAGTATTTGAATTTTCAGATTCTAAAACTTCTTCACTTGATAGAGAAACTTTAGATGAATCATTATCAACATTTGAATCACTTGATACAGAAATCTCTGATGAATCAGCAATATTTTCTAATGGGACTGAAACATCTGATGTGTCATCTACTAAGTTAGTAGCATATGAATCTGTAACGTTTACATCACTTGCATAAATAGCACTTGCTGAAAAAATTACACAAAGTGCCAATAACAAAGTGAGTAATACTTGTTTGTTCAAAATATTTTACCTCCATAACAGTTTTTTTAAATCCATGAGATAAAAATCTCACTTCAACAATATTTATATACAAATATCTTATATAAACCTTTTTATTTACTAAATCCATTCAAATGAGTTTAATTTTTAAAAATAAGGTTAAAACTTTATGAAAATTAACTATAAAGTAAAATTATAGTTAAATTAAGGTATAAAAGTATTAAAATATATGAAACTATTTTTAAAGTAACTTAATTTTATTAAAGTGTAAATAGTAATTGTAGTGCTTATTATATGAAATAACATATAATTAAAAGTTATCCTATTAAAAATCATTGATTTAAGTAAAGTTAGAATAAAAAACAATATGTTTAAGTATGTATATCTAAAAATAAGTAAAAATAATGAAAAAAAGAAAAATAATGTAAAAATTTAAAAATTTTACATCATTGGAGGCATTCCACCCATACCGCCTGCACCAGGCATTGGTGGCATACCACTTGCATCATTACCAGACTCATCAGGACCGGTTGAATTTAGTGCATTTCTTGCTGCAATCATATCATCAATTCTTAAAATCATTTCTGCAGCAGCACCAGCAGATTGTAAAGCTTGGATTTTAACTCTTAAAGGTTCAATTACACCAGCTTCTTTCATATCAACTACTTCACCAGTGAAAACATTGATTCCAATGAATTTTGAGTCTTCATGAGCAGCTTTTAAATCAGCGATTAAGTTAATGGTGTCTAAACCTGCATTTTCGATTAAGGTTCTAGGAATAACTTCCAATGCTTCAGCATATTTTAAGATAGCTAATT
>CAZOYH010000096.1:0-6590 GCA_964583995.1 uncultured Methanobrevibacter sp. | reverse complement strand
ATGTGTGATAGTGTTTCATCATCATCTATTGTAGATATGATTAAATGTTCAGGAGCATATTCATTTGTCACATGAATTGCCTCTTCGAGTGTGTCAGTGATAATAATTTTTCCACTTTTAGACAATGATTCTTCAATGATTTCACGTCTTGGTGCAACTTTTGTTAAGTCTTTTACAAACTCATCAGTCTTAAGTGCCAGGTCTTTTGAATTAGTCACCAAAAAGCATGAAGCATTTGGGTCATGTTCTGCCTGTGCTAATATGTCAGTTGCTAAAAATTCAGGATTTGCACTTTCATCAGCCAATATTAACACTTCAGATGGACCGGCAGGAAACTCAATATCTACTTGACCATATACTAGTTTTTTTGCAGCTGTAACAAATATATTTCCAGGACCTACAATCTTTTCAACTTTAGGTATTGACTCGGTTCCATATGCAAGAGCGGCAATGGCTTGTGCCCCACCAACTTTATAAATCTCATCAGCACCTGCAATATCTGCTGCAACTAAAATTGCATCAAGAATTTTACCATCCTTTTGAGGTGGTGTTACACAAACAACTTTATCAACACCAGCAATTTTTGCAGGTATAACGGTCATTAAAATTGATGAAGGATAAGCTGCACGGCCACCTGGAATATAACAGCCCGCAGAATTGATTGGTCTTACAATTTGACCTGCAGTTATACCTGGATTTACTTCAATATTCCACTCGTCAGGGATTTGTTTTTTGTGAAATTTCTCAATGTTAGATGCTGCATTTTTCAAAGCTGTTAAAAGAGAATCATCTAAAGTATCATAAGCCTCTTGAATTTCATCTTTGGATACTTTCAAATTTTCTATTATTACACCATCAAACTTTTCAGTATATTCTCCAATAGCCTTATCACCATTGTCCTTGACATTTACTAAAATATCTGAAACAATATCTAAGACCTTATTTACATCTTCCTCTGATCTTTTGATGGTTTCTTGCAAATCAATATCAGAATAATTTAGTATTTCCATTTTAACACTACCTTAATATAGCTCCAGTATCGGCAGAGTGAACAAGTTTTTGATATAGTGCTAACCATCCGTCAACATCGCTTTCAGGATGTTTAACTGATTTTAATCTGCTTGCAATTTCTTCATCAGTTAACTCAACATTGATTAATCTATTGTTAATGTCAATTTCTATTATATCACCATTTTGAATTGCTGCAATAGGTCCGTCCTCCATTGCTTCAGGTGATACGTGACCAATACAAGGTCCTCTTGTTCCTCCTGAAAATCTTCCGTCAGTAATTAAACCAACATCCTTTATTTCCATACCTGCAAGGGCTGAAGTTGGATTTAGCATTTCACGCATTCCAGGACCGCCTTTTGGTCCTTCATATCTGATAACTACAATGTCTCCTTCAGAAATTTCATGATCAAATATTGCTTGGGTAACTTCTTCTTCTGAATTATATACCTTTGCAGGACCTTTAAGATGCATTAAATCATCTGCAACTGCACCTTTTTTAACAACACTACCATTAGGTGCAAGATTACCTTTCAAAATTGCAATTCCACCATCTTCATGAACAGGATTGTCCAAGGTATGAATTACATCAGTGTTTTTGTTTTCAACACTTTCCAAGTTTTCTTTGATGGTTTTTCCTGTAACAGTTAATTGTTCAGTGTCAATTTTATCTCCTAATGTTTTTAAAACTGCTTGAATTCCACCTGCCAAATGTAAATCCATCATTGAATCTTCACCTGCAGGAGAAATAAGTGCAATATGAGGAACATTTCTTGAAATTACGTCAAAGAGTTCCAAATCAACATCTACTCCATCAACTTCATTTGCAATTGCTGGGATATGAAGTGCTGTATTGGATGATCCGCCTAAAGCCATGTCAACTGCAATTGCATTGTTGAATGCTTCCTGGGTCATAATATCAGACGGTTTAATGTCATCTTCAACAAGTTTAATAATCTGGCGGCCGGACTCATAAGCAATCTGGTTGTTTTCCTCTGTTCTTGCATGAGTAGTTGCACAAGTAGGCAATGATAAACCGAAAGTTTCTGTAATACAAGCCATGGTATTGGCTGTAAATAAACCAGAACAACTTCCAGCTCCAGGACATGCACATCTTTCAAGTTCCAAAACATCCTCTTCAGACATTTTACCAGCTGAATAAGCGCCAACAGCTTCAAATACTGTAATTAAATCTGCAGGTTTTCCATTATACTCACCTGATGCCATCGGTCCTCCTGTGACAACAATTGAAGGTACATCGACTCTGCAAGCACCCATTATCATTCCAGGAACAACCTTATCACAACTTGGAATTAAAACCAGTCCGTCAAATGCGTGACCTTTAGTCATTGACTCAACGGTAGCGGCTATAATTTCACGTGAAGGAAGGGAATATTTCATTCCTTCATGATTCATACTGATTCCATCACAAACTGCCATAGTATCAAATTCAAATGGTATACCTCCAGCAGCAATGATGCCTTCTTTTACAAATTCAACTAGCTCTTTTAGGTGAATGTGACCCGGTACAATATCTGTAAAACTGTTTGCAATACCAATAAATGGTTTTTCAAAATCATCATCACCAAGACCGCATGCTCTTAAAAGAGACCTATGTGGAGCTCTTTGAATTCCTTTTTTAACATTATCACTTTTCATTTAATCACACAATTTAGTCAAATCATTAATATATATTAATTTAATGATTTTTAAAACATTGGATATATTATTAATAAAATACAATATACAATCATGACTACATTGGAGAAGATGAAAATCTTAACAGATTCTGCCCAATATGATTTATGTGATTATGTAAATCACAATAAAAGTTCCCAAGTAAACTTACCGGGAATTTATGAGGCAACAGGGCATAACGGATGTAAGATTCCACTTTTCAAAACACTTTTAACAAACAAGTGTAAAAATGACTGCAAGTACTGTATCAACCAGTCCAAAAGAAACTTTACAAGGCTTGAACTTACACCTGAAGAACTTGCAAAAGCTTTTCTTGGATATTATAATAGGGGTATGGTTAATGGATTGTTTTTAAGTTCAGGTATTTCAGGTGATGTAGAATCTACCATGGAAAAACAAATAGAAACCATAAGTCTACTGAGAAAAAAATATGGATATGACGATTACATCCATCTTAAAGTTATACCTGGAGCAAGTAAAGATTCAATTAAAAGGGCTATGGCACTTGCAAATAGGGTAAGTATTAATATTGAAGCTGCAACGCCATCTGGTCTTGCGGAATTTTCATCTACTAAAGACTACAATAAAGATATTTTAAAAAGACTATCATGGATTAACAGCTTACAACATAAGAGTACCACCTATCCAAATTCAACTCATACAACTCAATTAATTGTCGGTGCTAATGGTGAAACTGACAAGGAAATTCTACAAAGAATGGAAAAAATATACAAAAAATCCGAATTGAAAAGAACATATTTTTCAGCATTTACACCAATTGAAGAAACTGACTTTTCAAATAAAGAGGCTTGTTCAACAGATAGAACTGCAAAATTATATAATGCAGATAGTCTTTTAAATGACTACCACTTTAAAGTTAAAGAACTGGTATTTGATGAGAATGATAAGCTTTCACTTACACAAGATCCAAAAATTTTAGCTGCAAAAAATATGAATATATTCCCTGTAGAAATAAATTCAGCACCACTTTTTGAACTTATCAGAGTACCGGGTATTGGTATAAAATCAGCACATCAAATAATTTCTATTCGGAAAAAAATTCCATTTACATCAAAAGAACAATTAAGAAAATTGGGAGTTGTAGTGGATAGAGCTGAACCATATATAAAAATAAGTGGTGAATATCAGACTACTTTCGATTTTTAGATTGCTTGATGATTTATTTATAATTTGAGATAAGTAAAATATCAAATATTTTACTGTATAATCAATTAAAATAATAGAAAAAAATTAGTTATTAATAGATTTTTAAAATATCGAATAGACTGTTTTCAAGTGTAAAATATAATATATTATAGAAAAAGGAAAATTAGTAATCATCAAACAAAGCCCAAATTTCAGGGTACTTTTTAGAAACAGCTTCTTCAATTAAAACTGATGCTTCTTTTGAAATACTGAATTCAGGTTCTGTTTTTCTTAAGTATCTAAAAACAGCAGAAGATCTAGAAGACCATAAAGTAATTCTTGGATTTTTATCGACAATTTCTTTAACTTCGGCTACATGTTCATTTTGAATTTTAACTTCTTCAGGGATTTCTTCTGGTGTTGGTTCTTCTTCAACAACTTCTTCTTCCTGAGAAACTTCCTCTTGAACTTCCTCTGTGGCAACTTCTTTTTCTTCTTTTTTAGCCTCTTCCTCTTGAATTTCTTCAAAAATGTTCTTTTGTTCTTCTTTTTGAGGCTCAACTTCTTCTTCGACAGGTTCTTCACTATCTTTTAACATGTCTTCAAGAGACTGAGGAGAATTACTGTCAAAATCCTCATCATAAAAATTAGGAATTAATGAATCTAAACCTTTTCCAAGACCTTTCCTAGCCATGATTATTCCTCCCCATCCCTTTTAAGGATTTCTTTAGCTAATTTTAGATAGGCTTTAGTTCCTGTGCTTTCAGGATCATATACTAAACATGGTTTTCCATAACTAGGAGCTTCAGCTAATCTAATATTTCTTGGAATAATTGTTTTAAACAATAAATCTGTTCCACTGAAATAATTTTTCAATTCTTTATGAACATCTTTACTAAGTCTAGTTCTTTTATCAAATAGAGTGAGGAGAATTCCTTTAATCGGGGTTGGACTTCTAAGTCTGGTTTCAACTAATTTTATTGTATTAATTAAATCAGCTACTCCTTCTAAAGCATAATACTCAGCTTGGATAGGTATTAATACACTATCTGAAGCTACTAATGCATTGACAGTAATTACACCTAATGAAGGAGGCAAGTCTATGAAGATGTAATCAAATAATGGGACAACATCTTTTAGAGTTTCTTTGAGAATTATATGATAATTTTCACGTTTAGAAAGCTCCATTCCAGCACCACTAAGGGAGATATTACTTGGGATAATAAATAAATTTTTAATAAACGTAGGAATTGTTGCTTTTTTAACACTAATATCCCCTATGATAGCATCATATATTGTATTTTCTATCTTAGTTTTATCAATCCCAAAACTAGTTGTAGCATTAGCCTGAGGATCCATATCAACAACTAAAACAGATTTTCCCATTACCGCTAGGGATGTTGCAGTATTTACAACGGTTGTTGTTTTACCGCAGCCCCCTTTTTGATTCATCACCGCAATTACTTCACTCATTTAAAGAATTCTCCTTTATCTAATAAGTTTTAAGTTATTCGTTATGATTTATAACTTAAAAGTTTCAAGTTTTAAAGAATAACAAATAAGTTACTCAGTATAAGTTAAAAGGATTAAGTTATTCCTTTTAAATTAAAACTTAAAGGAAATAACTTTTAAGTTCTAACTTCTAAGGGATAGGAAATAAGTTTTAAGTTAAAACTTGCAAGTTATAAAAAATAAGTTTTAAGAAATAACTTATCATAACTAACTTTTAACAAATAAGTTATATTTTATAACTTCTCTCTTATAAAGTATTTGTTTTCACAAATAAGTTATTAGTTATTTGTTAGTAGTTATAAGTTATAAGTGATAATAAAAAATGATAAGTTATAAGTTATAACTAAAAAAAATAAAAAAAATAAAGAAGGATTATTTAGCATTTTGCATAGTGCCGTCAAAATAGCTAGCATATCCTTTTAAGTCTAACATTCCATGACCTGAGAAGTTAATGACAATAGTTTTTTCTTCTCCAGTTTGTTTGCATTTAAGTGCTTCATCAATTCCAACTTTGATTGCATGAGTAGTTTCAGGTGCCGGAACGATACCTTGATTACGAGCAAAAGTAATACCTGCTTCGAAACAGTCTTTTTGATGAGCTGATCTAGGTTCGATGTAACCTTCTTTAGTTAAAAGGGAAACAATAGGAGACATTCCGTGATATCTTAATCCACCTGCATGAACAGAAGGAGCAACAAAATCATGACCTAAGGTAAACATTTTAAGCATTGGAGTAAAACCATTAATATCACCAAAGTCATATTCATATGAACCTTCAGTTAAAGTCGGACAAGCGCTAGGCTCAACTGCAATAAACTGAGTATCAGAATTTCCATCGATTTTATCTTTAATGAATGGGAATAAAGATCCTGCTAGGTTACTTCCCCCACCTGCACAAGCAATCATTACGTCAGGTTCCTCTTCAGCGATTTCGAGTTGGGTTTTCAATTCCTGACCAATGATTGTTTGATGTAACATTACATGGTTTAATACACTACCGAGTGAATATTTTACTTCATCGTTTTCAAGTGCTTCTTCCATAGCTTCAGAAATAGCTACACCTAATGAACCTGGATGGTCCGGATTTTCAGCAAGAATTTCACGTCCGATTTTGGTGTTTTCACTAGGAGAAGCGTATAAGGTGGAGTCGTAAATGTTCATGACATTTTTTCTGTCAGGTTTTTGATTATAAGAAACTTTTACCATATATACTGTACATTCAACGT
>CAZOYH010000095.1:0-6627 GCA_964583995.1 uncultured Methanobrevibacter sp. | reverse complement strand
CTGCACCGTATAATTTTAATTCACGTGCTCTTTCAGTAGCTTTCATGAATGCATCGTATGCAGTTTTGTGAACTTCTTCGTTTTCTTCCCCTTTATCGTGGGTCATGATTAAGTCTATGTCGTCTCCACAACGGGAGATATAGTAATCTTTTAAGATACCGGTTTCTAAAGCTTCGTTTAAAACTTCATCACAGATATCCATTAATTCTGGGTGTGCGACACAGTGTCCGGACACACTTCCAATATCAGCTTTAATTACACTAACAGTAGTTTTCATTTTAAATACCTCGATTAGTAAATAATTTACTAGACATTATTTATTTTTGATTTGTATACTATTTAATTATTATGATTAACAGAGTTATTTGGAAAAATAATTCATTAAAAACAAGATAACTTATTAACCTCAAATCTTTTCTAGTGACCATTCAGTTACTTTAACTTTAAATATTACCTCTTACAACGCCATTAATACAAAAATTAAAGAGGTGTAAAATTTGAAAAAACTTATAATTACTGCCTTAACCATATTTTTAATAATTACATCAGGTTTAAATTTTGTATCAGCAGAATTTACAATCGAAGAAAACATGACAAATACATCAAACGGCAATGAAAGCTTAAGAATCAGCGAAAGTGAAAGTGAAAAAAACAGAACCGGAGAAGAGGTAAGAGCCACACAACGTGGAAACTACAATATAACATTTGATGACGGTTACAACGGCTACTGTATAAACCTCGGTGATGCAGCAGCTGAATACAATGACTTATTCACAGTTCAAGACACTTCTCTTGCAGTAAACCACAAGACCGGAGAGTCTGTTGGAAATTATATCAAAACATTCTTTGTAGAATTCTATGACATTGCAGTTAAAGACAGATATAAAACTCAGGAGATAATTTGGGCTTTTACAGATGATTTTAGATTTTATGATCAGGACCTTTTAAATGAAATTAAAGAAAAATCAGTTGAAAAAATTATTCCAGATCATGGAGCTGTTAAAAGAATCAACAATACCACCGAAGCAATATTTGACTTTGAAGTGTTGGACTCCCAAAAACAAAGCTCTCAAAACTTTTTCGGATACAGAATTAGATATACTACAATTAATGATGGTGGTTTAGGTGCTGTTGAACCTGAAAACAACACAACAGTTCCTGAAAACAATATTACAACCCCTGAAACTAACACAACCAAAGAAGAAAATAAAACAATTCCTGAAAACAACATTACAACCCCAGAAAATAACATGACTAATATTACAGTACCCTCCGATGAAAATAGTGATACTCCTATTCAATTGAAGAGTGATGAAAAATATGTTAGTCAAAATTTAATTAAACATGCAACAGGTAATGAGATACTAATTATTGTACTGGTATTAATCTTAGCAGGTTTAATTATAATCAGGTACAAAAGAAATTAATTTTTAATTTAAAAAAAGTAAAATGGTGGGATTACACCCCACTATTCTAGTTTTCTTATGTTTTCAAAAGCCTTTTGGACTTCCACATTCTGGTTCATGTCCTCAATGGCTTTTGAAACCCTTTCCATATCCGCATGGGTTTCAGGATATCTTGGAACCGCACTGCATCCGCCGTCATCTATTTTGGATATTTCGAATGTTCCGATTTTTTTTGCAATTTCAGTGATTTCCTCTTTATCCAGACCAATTAATGGGGATAAAATAGGCATGTTTACTCCATATCTTGTTGCAAGGATGTTTGACAGAGTTTGTGATGCAACTTGTCCCACACTGCTTCCGTCAACGATTGCATCAGCACCTAATTTAATGGCCAGCTTTTCTGCTATCTTATACATTCCGGATTTGCATAATACACAAGTCATTCTCTCAGGAGCCTTTGTCTTGGCAGCAGTGAGGTATTCACCATAGTCAATGACTCTTTTTTTGATTGGAACCCCTTTGGCATAAATGTTTAGCTGGTCAACCAATAAATTGAAGTTTTCTGTGACTTTAGGTCCTGAAAACGGGTCATTGTTGCAGTGAAGAGCTACGACTTCACATCCTCTTTTCATCATCAGATATGCTGCAACAGGCGAGTCTATACCGCTTGATAAAAGCACGATAACTTTTCCCTGAGTTCCTAAAGGAAGTCCTCCAGGACCTTTGATTTTTTCATGGAAAATATAAGTGTCATCATCTCTTATTTCAACAAATATTGTCAAATCAGGATTTGTAAGATCAACGGGTGATAGAATTACACTTCTTACTACTCCACCACAGTGTGCTGCCATTTCCTGTGAGGTAAACTCATGTGTTCCAACACGTCTGCATTTGATTGCAAATTTGGTATTTTCATCCAAAATGCCATCATCGATTAGCTCCTGAGTGTATTTGGCTAAAGTTTCATCAATGTCTTCATAGGTTGTTTTTGTAGAGGTTGCCGGAGAGTATGATACGACACCGAATACCCTGTTTAATTTGCCAATACCCTCATTGAAGTCTTCAGGTTTGATGTAGATTCTTCCTTGATTTCTCTCAACTTCACATTCAAAAGCAGCTTTGATATTTTTAACTAGCTTTTTTTCGAAACGTGACCTTATCTTTGGACTTTTAAGTCCTATTTCACCATATCTTGCAATAATTAATTCATAATTCATTTAAACACCTTTTTAAGTACACGCTGAAAAAAATTAGCAATCCCTTCTATACTAGTTTTAATATAACAGCAAGTATAATTTTACCTAATCAAAATAATAAATTTAATGCTATTTTGCACCGATGATGCTGTTTAGATATGGAACCCTGTTAAGCACGGCCATTACAAACCAGGATATGAAAAGCGAACCGACAAATAAAACGAGAGCTAACTGTTTGTACCTCAAGAAATCCATTGTGAATACTAATATTAAGGTTAAAATCGGCATGTGAATCAGATAGAAACCATAGCTGTATTTTGCAATTGAAAATACTGCTTTTCTAAATATTCCATCAGGATTTTTGAAGAAATCAAAATGACACTTGTAATTTTTAAACAAGAGGAAAATACCAGTAACTTCAGCAACCAAAAATATGGAATATCTGTCGAAGAAATACAACTCAGTATTTGACGAAAGCAAAGTTGAAACAAGAACAGCTGATATTGCACTAATCAGAATCAGTTTAACTGCAACTGAGGTTTTTGTAAAAATCTTTCTTGGAGAATGCCTTAGGTAATATCCTAAAACCACCATACCTATTGGTCCTGAAATGTAATACAAATTTACAGGGAACGGAATCAGCAATGTTCTGTCAAAGATACAGGTTATCAACCATATTCCTAAAAACAGTTCAATTTCCTTGAAACTGGTGTTGCAAAGCCATCTGTTTAAAAACGGCATCATCAAATAGGTTCCTAAAATCATCCAGAAGAACCAATATGGACTGAAACCATAATTGATTGCCATGAAGGAATTGTAAAGATAAGTCAAGAATGTATATATGTTAAAAGATGCAACAACATCCTGTGTTGAAAAGAACGGTATTGCCACAGGATAATAAAATGATACTGCTATTGCAATAATAGATAGTACGATTCCCCAAAAGACAAATGGGGCTGTAATTCTAGTCAATCGCTTTTTTAAAAATGGTCCGACTTCCCAATCACGACCTAATGATAATGCACCTGACAACATCAAAAATATGTCAACACCGCATCTGAAAAAAGTTTTTAAGATATCTGCCATCAGCCAATTTGTTGGAGACTCCAATACGAAATGGAAAAAATACGGATCCAACAATCGTGTTCCGACATGAAATAGAATCACGGCTATAGCTGCAAATGCCCTAAGTGCATCAAAATAGAAAATTCTTTTTGACTTTTTTGGTTTTTCGTTCAATTCCATTGCATTATATATCATTAAAACATTATATAAATAATTTACTAAAATATAGGGTGATTTTATGACATTTTTTTAAACATTTCACAGAAATAATGACACAAATATTAAATTATAACCTATTGTTCAAGTTATTAAAAAAAAGAGAATTGATGAATAATGATGAACATTATCCTCAAATAATTTTAAATCAGCCCAACAGCAGTCTTAATGGCTTCATCCATCTTGTCTGCGTTTTTACATGCACCTTGAGCTAGTGTCAGACGGCCTCCACCGCCACCACCTAAAACGCCCGCTGCAGTTTTAATGATTTCATTAATCTTAACGCCAGCATCAATCGCATTGTCTGAAGCTGCTCCAACGATTTTACCGTCATTGTTTTCCATGATGACCATTAAGAAATTCAAAAAGCAGTTGAATTGTCGAAATAATTTCATTCATATCCTAGACAATCAAAAAAAAACACTGTTTTTACCATATTTTAAAAATAAGAATCCAATGAATGACAATTACAGGCATGATTTTAGAAAGGAGTTCAAGAAAAAAGAGGAGAAAAATCTCCCCAATTTATTTAAAACAATTAGCTCCAATAATGAAAACAAACTCAAACAGGAGCACATCCTAAGATGTTAATTAATGTTATTAAAAAAGTAGTATATAAAATAATAAGTGAAATCTGATTCTATGAATTATTATTGATTATCCTTATGATACAAATCTAAAAAAACTAACTTATAGATTTCTTTACCTTGATCTTCCCAATCCTCACTTAGAAAAAAAGCATAAGATAATCTAAAAGGAGATACATAAACTTCCCAAGTTCCTTTTCTATTGGCTTTCATTGGTTTACCAATTTCTGGATTTTGGATGATTTTGTTAATCTGCTTTTTAACTTTAATCTTATAAGAATTATCGATTTTCTTAAAAGTTTTTTTAAAATCATCATCATATTTGATTTTAATATTTTTATCTACCATGTTTCTAACTCTTTGAGAAAATCATCCACAGATAACCAGTCTTTATCATCATTTTCAATTCTATCCATAGCCGCATTTGTTCTTTCAATGAAAACCTCATCATCGGCATCATAAGTAAATTTTCCTAAAACCCTAATAGAATTATCTTCTTTAATATACTCATCATTATATACTACAGGCTCAAATTTGAATGTATTAATAGATTCTTGAACACTAACAACCGGAGGAGTCATTTAAATCACTTCCATTAATTCTTTCAATTTATTTGTAGTGGAATATTTGAATTTATCATAAATAATTTTATTCATCTTTTTCAGTTCTTCTTCAACTTCAAATTGTGAATTAACTGAATCAATCTTTGTTAATTTACAATCATAGTCCAATATGAAATCTTTTTTAGTAGAAACATTAGGATATTCTGGATTGAAAAATCCATATTGGAATGTTAATTGATAATCCTCCTTTAATAAATCCAATCTAGAGAATAATTGGGAAAATCCTTCATTATCTTCTAATTCAAAAATAACATTATTTAGTAAAGATTCATTGACATATTCATGGATATTGCCATCATCAATTATATCTTCATGAATTTGGTTTATATATCTTAACCCTAAAAATGTTAAATTAAATGGCATGTACCATCGTAAGGCAGCTAATATTAAAGAAACATCATCTAAAAATTCTTCAAAACCTTCATAAGCCCCTTTACGATAAGCTAAAATTAAACTCTTAGAGTTTAACTCAACCTGCTTAGTATTTTGCTCATCAGTGAATATCCAAGTTAAATCTCCATCTTCCAATTTACTTTCGGACTTACCTTCTTGAATATCAACTTGAACATTTATATTATTGTTAAATTGAAAATGAACATTAGGAAATTTATCAAAAATTTCTTTTTGGAATTTTTCAGCCGCTTCTTTGTTTTTTCCAGATAATTGAAGTATGTTAGAAAAGTTTATTCTAAAAATAACGCCAGTCAGATAATTTTTTTTGTATCGAATACCTTTTGTCATTATAATTCCTCATTTAATAAAAACATTCGACTTTACATTTTAATATTTAACTCAATTATTATAAAATACTTTGCAAGTAATTTCAATTTCTGATGATAAATGACACTAAGTTCACTTCTCATATCACCCACTTTTGATTTTAATGCTTCATTTTCATTTCCATTTGAACTTCCCCGCCCTGTAGAGGGCAGGGATTCGCAAACCTAAAAAAAACAGATGTTGTTTATTAGGGAATTTTTTTACTGCACCGTAGTCCCTACGATTTGTTGTAATCCTTTTTTTAGGATGTTTATACTTGCGTTGATGTCCCGGTCATGCTGTGTTCCACAATGGGGACATGTCCAGTTTCTTATTTTTAATTTGGTGAGTCCTTTTAGGTTCTTGTTTTGTTCTCCGCATTTATTGCAGATTTGTGTAGACGGAAACCTTTTAGACACTTTTACAAAAACTACATCATTCCATTGTGATTTGTATTCTAATTTATCTAGGAATATGCGTGGAGCGTTTAATTGTAGTTTTCGACTTAAATGTTTGTTCTTTTTCCAGAATATTATATTTTCGTTTTGAACAGCAATAAAAGAACAATTCTCAACTATACGCTTGGTTGCCCAATCATAATAATCATTACGTTTGTTCACTAGTCGGGTCATCCATTTTCTGTATAGTTTTTGCGCTTCCAAGTATCTACGGGATCCTTTTTTGTGGTGGCTCATTATTTTTTGGTATCGGATTATCATGCGTGTTTCTTTTTCTAAATCGTCGGATAAGAATGAGGGATTACTCCCTCAAACTC
>CAZOYH010000094.1:3633-6627 GCA_964583995.1 uncultured Methanobrevibacter sp. | reverse complement strand
TTCTGTTGCATCACAATATGGTGGTGCTGTTTACGGTACTGGTGAAGGCAATTCCATTTCCAACTCAACTTTCACAAACAATACTGCAGAAGTTGGTGGTGCAATTTACACTTATGGTAGAAATATAGCCAGCGAACTTGAAAATCCATTTTTAATTAATACTTCTTCATTTATATCAAATAATGCTAATGATGGTGGAGCTATTTACTCTGGATTTAATGGTGCTAAAATTATTTACAGTAATTTCATAAATAACACTGCTGTTAATGGTGGTGCAATTGTAATTGCAAATGCATATCAAAATATATCTGGATGTTACTTCTACGGCAACAATGCAACTAGCGGTGGGTCTATTTATATTACCGGACAATTTAGTGGAAGCGGATATATAGAAGATTCAACATTTGAAAATTCACATGCAGAAAACGGTGGTGCAATATATAATTTCGGTAATTCTGGTGTTTCTATACCAGTTTATATCTATAATGATACATTCATTAAAAATACAGCTACCTTCAATGGTGGTGCTGTTTATTATATATTGTACTATAATAATATTGCTTCTTATTATAGGGATTATAATGATTTTGATGGCAAGGGAGTAACTGTTGATGGTGATAGGATTACTGCTGAATTAAATGACGGTTGGGGTGAAGTTGTTGTTCACTCATACTTTGAAGAAAATGAGGATTATTTATTAAATATTACTGTAGAATACATTGATGGGGTTTCAGTTCTATTTATTAATAATCCAAGAAACTTCGCAAAAGACAGACTTAGGATTATTTTAAATATAACTCAAGGAGGTTCTACTGTAGGAGAGCTAATTGAGTTAACTGAAAGTGATTATGAGGAAATTATGGGAGGATCATACAACCTTCCTGATTTAGGTGCTGGAGGTACATATAGGATATTTGTGAACTTTACCAATGTTGATTATATGGATAAACAGGCAAATTATACCTTTACAACCGAAGACACTTCTGATTTAGGTGACTTTGAAAGACTTCAAAAATGGATAGAGGATCAAATAAGTCTTGGAGAGTATGAAATCACATTGCTTAGGTCTTACACATATAATGAAAAGGATTTCGAACATGGTAAATCTTACATTAATATTACTAATGTTGACCAACCAATTACAATTAATGGACTTTCAAAAAATGGCAACGTATACTATATTGATGCAAATTTAACCTGCAGAATATTCAACATCACATCTGCTAATGTTACATTGAAAAATATTGAGTTAATGCACGGTAATTCCAGCGGTGTGAAAAATATCGACAATGTAGACTATGGTGGAGGAATCTACTGGTCTGGAGCTAACGGTACCTTAATTAACTGTCAATTTGCACACAATTATGCAAACACTGGTGGAGGATTATATCTTCCTTCCTCTGCTGCAAATTGTTCAATTATTGGATGTTACTTTGAAGATAATCATGCTGTTTCAAACGGTGGGGCAATCGACTGTAATTCTCCTAACATGCACCTTGTGAATACAACATTTGATACTAATTGGGCAGATACTGGTGCTGCTTTATGTAGGGAAGTAAATGCATCAGGTGGTAGTGGTGTAAATAACACATTCATTTCAAATCATGCTTTATCAAACGGCTCTGCACTTGCATGGATTAATGCATCTCATATTGTCATTGATAAATACACTTTCATAAACAATGATGCAGGTTACAGCGGTGGAGCTATTTACGTTGGTCTTGGAAGTGGTAGCTGTGAAATTTTAAATTGTGTATTTGAAGGCAATAAAGTAACTAATGCAACTGCAGGTCATGGTGGTGCTATTGAATGGTATGCTGAAGAAGGTTTGGTATTTAATACATCATTCACATCAAATGAGGCTTATGATGGTGGTGCTATTTATGTAGGTCTTGATTCCGGTAAAATTAACATTACTTACTCCAACTTCACTTCAAACAAGGCTAATTACACTGGTGGTGCTGTAAGTCTAAATGCATCCAGTGTCACAATTAATGAATCTAATTTCTATGACAATAAGGCTAGTGTTAATGGTGGTGCATTGTATGTAGGTGGTAACGGTACGTCTAACTATGTATATTCATGTGTCTTTGAAGGGAACAATGCAACTTATTATGGTGGAGCTATTGACTGGGTTGCTTCATCTGGAAGTATTATTGACACCAACTTCACAAGAAATTATGCGCTTGAAGGTTATGGTGGTGGAGTATACTTGGGAGGAATCTCTAATGAAAGTCGTATTACACATTGTATCTTCAATTTAAACTATGCTCACTATAATGGTGGAGCTATTGACAGTAATGCAAGTCAAATGTATTTAACCCATTCAGTATTTGAATCTAACTATGCTCAATATGGTGCTGCTTTATGTAGGGAAGTTGGTGCTGGAGGAGGTAACGGTACAAACAACACATTCATTTCAAACCATGCTTATATTGCAGGCGCAGCTCTCGGATGGCTTGAAGCAAACGGTATAGGAATTAACAATTACACATTCATAAACAACACTGCTAATATCTATGGTGGTGCAATTTATGTAGGTCCTGGCAGTGACAACTGTAAAGTGAACAATTCAACATTTGAAGGAAATCATATAACTGAGATAGAAATTGATTCATTAGGATTTATGAGTTACGATACTCCATGGGGAGAAGGTGTAAGTATCAACATTGAAGATTATGGAATAATTGAGGCAGATATAAATAATGGTGGAGCAATTTACTTTATTGCATCCAATGGCACCATTAAAGATTCCAATTTCACAGATAATGCTGCTGAAAACGGTGGTGCAATATTTGTTGGAAGTAGTGGTGGTAATACTATCATAACTAATGCAGAATTCAAATACAATAATGCAACTGAACTGGGTGGAGCAGTTGCTTTAATAGGTTCAGCAGTTAATGTAACTGAATCCAAATTCATAGGTAACATGGCTCATGAAGGTGGTTCAATATATGTTGGTGATGAAGGTAGAACTAACTATGTGCTTAAATC
>CAZOYH010000094.1:0-3533 GCA_964583995.1 uncultured Methanobrevibacter sp. | reverse complement strand
TTAACTGTTAACATGTCTTCATTTACCAATAATGGAGCATTTGATGGTGGTGCAATCTATCTGGGCAGTACTTCAGGTAATTCAATTATTCAAAACTCAACATTCACCGCAAATTATGCATATGGTGATGGTGGTGCTATCGGATTAAAAGCAACAGGACTGACAATAGATGATGTTAAATTTTACAATAACACTGCAGAACGTCATGGTGGTGCTCTATTCTTAATGGGTAATTTCACTGACAGTGAGAATGTTATTCTAATTTCACTCTTTGACGGAAACATCGCTAAACAGCATGGTGGTGCTATTGAATGTAACGCTTCATCAGTAAAGATTTCTGATACTAACTTCACAAACAACGAAGCAGATATTGGTGCTGCTTTATGTCGGGAAGTAATGGCAACCGGTGGAGGTGGTGGAAACAACCGCTTTATCGCAAACAAAGCTGAAACTTACGGTGCAGCTCTTGCATGGTTAGGTGCAGATAAAATTACAATTGTTGACTATATTTTCATCAACAACACTGCAGGTGTTGGCGGTGGAGCTATCTATGTACAGGAAGGCAGTGACAACTGTTCAGTCATCAATTCAACATTTGAAGGAAACCATGTATTTGATTTGGACAATGGTAGAGGTGGAGCTATCTATTGGATAGGTAAAAACGCTTTCATTAACAACACAAACTTCACAAGTTCATACACTGCTTATGGTGGTTCAATATATGTCGATGCAAATTCAGATAACTTCACTGTCATTAACACTGCATTTGATGTATCCAGAGCATATGTTGAAGGAGGTGCAATTGCATTGAACGGCAACAATGCAAGAATCATAAGTTCAAACTTCACCAAATCCATTTCTTTAGATGATGGTGGTTCAATTGCTGTTCATGATGCAACCAATTTAACAATATATGACTGTTTATTCGATCACAGCGAAGGTGCAGGGGATTACGGTTTAGATGATAGGGTATATGGTGAAGGTGGTGCTTTATACTTCGAGAATGTCACACTCATCGACATTTCAAATTCCCAATTCGTATTTGTTCAAGCTCACTCAGACGGTGGAGCCATATATGCAATTAACTGTAATGATTCAGCATTATATAACTTAACCTTTGAAGGACTCTTGTCAGCTAACTATGGTGGTGCTATTGCCTGGTTAGACTCTCATAATTTAACTATTGATTTAATTGAGATTGATAATTCTGCAGGAACACTTAACGGTGGTTCTATATACCTTAACAACACAAATGATGTAAACATTACAAATTCACTCTTTAATAATACTTCATCCCCATGGGGTCTTGGTGGAGGAATGTATCTGGTTGGTGATGCAATCGATGTATTCAACTGTACTTTCTACCAGTCCTCTGCTCAAAAAGGTGGAGTGTTCTATGTGGGAGGTAATGTAACCATCCACAACATTACAGCTGATTTATCCACAGCTACTGTGGCGGGTGCAGTTTTATACATTGATTATGATAATGTGGTTGTTGCTAATTTCACAGCAAACAACTCCGAATCCACTGGAGATGCAGGTATTGCATATATTGATGCTAATAATGTAACTATTTCCAACTTCACAATTAATAAGGCTGAAGCTAGCGGAAGAGGTGGAGCATTCTATATTGATGGTAGTGTAAATATGGATAATGTCACTGCTTACAACATCAGATCCAATGTGGACGGTGGTGTTATTTATATTGTTCATGATAATGTAACTATAACTAACTTCAAATCCGAGGAATCCATTGTTATCGGTAGGGGTGGTGTTGTATATATTGATGCTAATAATGTAACAATTTCTAATTTAACATCCATCAACTCCGATTCCAGTGATAATGGTGGTGCTTTCTATGTAAATGGTAATGTAACTTTAAATAATCTAACATTAAGTGATTATCATTCAGGAAAACAGGGTCATGCTATTTACTTTGAAAACGGAACATCCACTTTAGCCAATTCCACATTGACAGGTCCAAATGCAATATTTGTCAATAAAAATGTTACTGTATATTTAGTGAGAAATAATATTGCAGGAGATTATCCAAACAGGAATACCTTCTATTTAGAGGACAACAGCAGTTATGCAGTCAGCAAAGTTGACTATTCAGTATGGTGTGACGGTATATTATATCTTGATCAGAACACATTCAATTATATTATATTTAACAACGGAACAATCAAATCACCTACTCACATATATATGTTAGGTAATGATACTATCTATAATAATACAGTAAATGACACATTCATCTTCTGGGCTCATGTAACTGATGACTTCAACAATACAATTATATCTGTTAGCTCATTAAATTCATCTAATCAACTCTATCCGGACATGTCATTTACAATGCCATACAACTGCATTCCACTACAAACATATCTCCAAGGTGTATTCTACCTCAGGGCATTTGACCCAACATTGGAAGACTGCGAAGAGCATAATGGAACATTGTATGTTAAAATGCCTACTAAGCTCGAAATTATAAACGAAGGTGAAACTGGTGAGATTTTAACATTAACTGCCAGAATAACAACTCCTATCGCAAGTAACTGGACAATCATGGATGAAACTATTCACTTCAACTTTGCAGGCACCCCATATGATGTTAATGTTACCTTTATAAACGGTTATGATGATGGTGAAGGTCATTGGGTATGGGATGTTGCTCTTGCAAACTTCACAAGAGAACATTTGAGAGTCGGAACTTATGAGGTTACTGCAACATTTGACGGTGATGAAAACCACTGGGGAAGCGAATACTCATTTACATTGGCAATGTATTCACGTCCAATCTGGATTGCAGTACATGCAGAGGATATTTTCTATGGAGAAACACTTTATGTCAATGTAACAACCAATGCTACAAACACAGAAAACGGAAGGATATTAATACGTATTGATGGTAGGGACTTCAGCTATTACTTAAAGCTCAATGACACAGGTATTGGAATTAACCAGACTGGTGAATACTTCGAATTAGGATATTTGGATGAAGAACATCCTGGTTTATATAGATTGCCGAATTTGGATTTCACTGAAATATTAAAACCGGGTAACCATACAATCTCAGTCATGTTTACAAACGATACATATTATGCACAGACAACAAATACTTCCACATTTGAAGTTAAAAAAGCAAATACACAAATCGAAGCAAATGCAACAGATCCGATTTTTGTTAAAGGTACAGAAACAATCAACGTAACTGTAAATGAAAACGCAACAGGTGTAATTAAAATAACAATCGGCAATAACACATACTATGAAGAACTTGCCAACGGTACAGCACAATTTAATATTTTAGGATTAACCAATGGAACCTATGAAGCTATTGTGGAATATCTGGGCGATGAAATATTCAACAGAAACTCAACAAATGTAACATTTACAGTTAATCCAATAACTGACTATACAATGACCATAACAGTCGGTGAGGTGCACTATCTTGAAAATGCTACAGTCACTGTATCCCTTCCAACTGACGCTACTGGAAATGTTACAATCTACATTGACGGAATTGAAGT
>CAZOYH010000093.1:0-6629 GCA_964583995.1 uncultured Methanobrevibacter sp. | reverse complement strand
GTCTATGTATAGTAGTCATCATTTTACGATTACTGTCAAGTGGGATTTCATCAAGTCTCTCAAGAGAGTATTTTGAATCGATGCAATGTTTTAGAATCGCACCATCTGTTTGATCTCCGATGATTTCATCATGAGTGATGATTGCATTATTGCATAATCTGCCGATTAAGTGTGTTTTGTCTTTATTTGTGTAATAACTTTCCACAACAGTCATTTTATTTTCTGTTAATGTGCCTGTTTTGTCACTGCAAATGATTGTACATGAACCTAAAGTTTCAACAGATAAAAGTTTTCTAACAATGGCTTTTGATTTTGCCATCTCGGACATGCCCAAAGCCAATGTCAATGTTAAAACTGCAGGAAGACCTTCCGGAATTGCGGCAACTGCAAGAGAAACTGCTGTCATAAATGTTTCCACAATTGGAGTTCCCTTTAAAAGTTCTAAAATGAAAATAATTATACAAACAATAATTGCAATTGCAGATAGAATTTTTCCAAGTCTTCCGACACGTTTTGCAAGTGGGGTTTCTTCATCTTCTTCCTGTACGATTTTTGCGATTTTACCAATTTCAGTATTCATCGCAATATCCGTTACAACTCCTATTCCATTTCCTGAAATGACATTGGAATCCATATAAAGATTTTCCTCTGCCTGTTTTTTAACGGCTTCTGATTCGCCAGTAAGTGATGATTCATCACAGCTTAAATGATTTGATTCAATTAAAGCCAGATCTGCCGGGACTTTACATCCTTCTTCAACGATTACAATATCTCCTATGGTTAGGTCTACAGCATCAATTTCTGCAATTTCACCATCTCTTTTAACAACTGCATTTTTAACGATTAAGCCTTTAAGACTTTCAACCGCTTTTCTTGATCTATACTCCTGAATAAAACCAATAATTGTGTTTAAAAGCACTGCAAGAAGGATTACTCCAGCATCAATGATGTCTCCAATTAAAAATGATGCTATGGCTGCAATGATTAACAGTGCAATCAAGATGTCTACAAATTGTGATAAGAATAAAATGATTAGGGGGGTAGGTTTTTTCTCATCAAGTTTATTTAATCCATGAATTTTCTGTCTTTTTAAAACTTCATTTTTACTTAAACCATCTAGCGAGGTTTTATATTTAGAAAGGGTATCCATTTAATCACCTTAAAATATAAAAACTTGATCTTCCGTAATTTTTTAATTTCATTTTAACCTTACCAGTATTTAAATCTTCGTTTGTAAGTGGTTTGATAATAAGTTGTGAATTGATTTTTAAAGCAAGATTAACGAGATGTGGTTGAAGTTCACTTGGTGGCCTTATTGAATAAATAATCCTGACATCTTTGTATAAGTCTAAATTAGGATTAGTAACATCGTCTTTTATGACTGTCGAATCTTTGGGAGAGATGTCTGTTTTTATGATGGTGATGTTGTCCTTTTTTGATAGGCTTTCAGCTATCTTATCAAATTTTCCAACACCAATCTCAGCAATTTTAATCTCTTCGCTTCCGGCTTCATTTAAAATATAATCTGTGAAATCTTGCCACATTTTAATCCTCTATTTTTATATTATAGTACAAAACTATTAATAGATTGTTTTTTATAAATTAATTTTGCATGATAATAAGAAAGTTTGTTCCGCAGGATTTAAAAAGAGTTTTTGAAATTGAAAATATGTCATTTGACCAGTCTTACGGAATAAACATGTTTAAACAGCTTTATGATTTAGGTATTGGTTTTTTAGTGGCTGAAAAAGAGGGTTATGTAATTGGTTATGTTATTTTTTGGATTAAATATGAAGGCCAGGGCCACATCATTTCGATAGCTGTTGATAAAAATTACAGGCGTTTGGGGGCAGGAACTCAACTTTTGGTTAAAGCCATTGCAATTCTGTCTCTTATGAATCTTGACACAATATATCTTGAAGTAAATGAGAATAACTCTGATGCGGTTGAGTTTTATAAAACATTTAATTTTAAAGTGGACAGGGTAGTTCCAAACTATTATGAAAATGGGGCTGGAGCTATTGTAATGTATCTGCCATTAGAGCATGGTAAAATTTCCACTAAGTAACTGTTGGTATTCGGTTATGACATCTCCAGGAATATTGCCTGTTGCAAACAGTATTGCAATTAAAGCAATATAAAATGCGAAAATTGCTAGCTGAATATGTCCGTGTCTTTTAGCTACAGGGTCTTTTCTTGTTGAAAGGTAAATTGCAATTATCAAACCAAGCAGTCCACCTAAAATGGAGAATACATAACCTAATACTATAAGTATTCTGCTGGTTCTTTGCTGTTTGAATTGTTGCGCATCTCCGATAACTTCCTTTTTAATCACAATAGGATTTAATGCAGATTGGTTTTGACTAAATTGGTTTTTAAAAAGTAGTGGAGTTCCGCATTTTACACAGTAATCTGCTTCATCTGGATTAGGATATCCACATAGTGGACATGCATTGTCATCTACCTTAACTTTTGGAAATTCATATCCGCATTTTATACAAAAACCATATTGGTTATCACTAGTTGAGCCACATTGTGGGCATCTTATCAAAACCATACTATCACTTATTTTAATAATTAATGATAATTATTTATAAACTTTTAGATTAAATTTTTTAAAAGCCATTGAAATTTGACATTAAAACTTGATAATTTTCAGATTTTGTAGAAATGATAATTTTATCTATTGGCGAAGATATAGTACTATTAAAGAATAGTTAATGATATTATGATTGAAAAAATTGAAATTACACAAAGATTTAATTTTAAACGCTTAAATAGGCATTATGAGTGTTTCACAATTGATTTTGTAAATAAAAATGCTTACTATCAGATATCTGAAAGGGGAAGTGGTGATAAATTTTTAAAGGAAAGCATTCTTTGTGATGATTCATGGATTGATATTCTGGTTGATTTGAGAAATAAAATGACTAGTAAAATTCACACATTAACCGATGAGAAAATAGACAAGTTTTTACATGAATTTGGTGAATTTAAATTGTTTGAAGATTTTAAATCTGAAAATTTTTCTTATTTTGAAAAAATAGAACTGATATATTCCTGTAATGTTGTTATATATTCAACTGATGGCTATGAGTCATATAGCTTCAAAAATAACTTTCCAAAAGAGTGGATTTCTTTTGGAGAACTTCTAAAAGATATATTTGGTTTTGATGTTTTGCATCTGAATTATCAAAAGCAATTGGCAACTCCGCTGTTTCATGATGTTAGAAAAGATGGGGTTTATGATGAGGATAAAAAGTTAAAAATTAAAGCTATTGAGTTTGGCCATTATAGGTGCGCTCCTTATGAGCTTCCAAATCCTCGTTTAATTATCAATTTTGAAAATAAAACTATTGATGGTTATATTGAAAAGGAATTGGCTGGTGGAGATGAAAAATTAATTTTAAATCTATTTGAAAAGTATCATGTTTACAAGTGGATTTTTGATGATTATCACTGTAAGTCTAAAGCTAGGGATCCTGATGATTTGGAAGGATATGACTGGTATTTTGAAATAGTATTTGAAGGAAATGTCATTTGGCATATATTCGGTTATAATGACTATCCTGATACTTATGTTCATTTAGCCCGTGAAATCATGGACATTACTGGCATGGATTTGCTTGAAATAAATACTATTTCTGATGATGATTTAAGTTTATTTGAAAAATTTGGCAGAGAAATTTTGTCAAATGGCTAGTTTTTTCATTAATTATTTATATTCGTAATTATATAACTATATTTATTATATTAATTTAATTTTTATAGGGATAACATGGCTGATGTATCATCAAAAGAATTATATGAATTTAAAAAAACATTAAAAGAATTATCACAGAAAAGAGGTAGAGGTACCGAGCTTGTTTCCGTTTATATTCCACCATCTAAACAGTTAAGTGATGTTGGTAAGCACATGCGTGATGAAATGGGGCAAAGTGCTAACATTAAGAGTAAACAAACAAGGAAAAATGTACAGTCTGCCATTGCGGTTATATTGGAAAGCATTAAATTATACAAACAACCTCCTGAAAACGGATTGGTCTTATTTGTAGGTATGATTCCTAAAGGTGGTCCGGGTACAGAAAAAATGGAGAAATACGTTTTGGAACCTCCGGAACCTGTTGTAACTTATTGGTATAAATGTAACAATGAATTCTTTGTCGAACCTTTAGAGCATATGATTGAAGAACGTGATGTTTATGGTGTTGCTGTAATTGACAGAAACGAAGCTACTTATGCTACTTTAAAAGGTAAAAGAGAAACAATTCTAGGTCATTTGACTAGTGGAGTTCCAGGTAAGCATAAAGCAGGTGGTCAGTCACAAAGAAGGTTTGACCGTGTAATTGAGGATTTGGCTCATCAATTCTTGAAACGTATTGGAGATCATATGAACGAAGCTTTCTTGCCATTAAAGGATGATTTGAAAGGAATTATCCTTGGTGGGCCTGGTTTTACTAAAAAAGATTTCTATGATGGGGATTATTTACAGTATGAACTTAAAGATAAGGTTTTAGTAATTGTTGATACTTCCTACACTGGTGAAGAGGGTATTCGTGAGGTTATTGCAAAATCAGCAGATGATTTGGAAAGCCTTGACATCATGCAGGAAAAGAAACTTGTTCAAAGGTTTATTCAGGAATTGAGAAAAGATAAAGGGCTTTATTCCTATGGTGAAGATGAAGTTAGACGTAACCTAACTATGGGTGCTGTTGATGTTTTGCTTTTATCTGAAGATTTGGATAGTATGCGTAAAACATTTGTTTGTCCAAGTTGCGGTACTCAAAAAGAATTCACTGTTAAAACTCAGGCTGAAGCAGATAAGTTGGATGAGAAATGTCCTAATTGTAATGATCGTTTAAAAGAAGAATCTTCTGTTGATTTGGCAGATGAATTTGTTGAAAAAGCTGAAGAAATGAATACTGATGTTGAGTTTATTTCTACCGAAACTGAAGAAGGAATGCAACTTTTCAGAGCATTTGGTGGAATTGGTGCAATATTGAGGTATTATGTTGAATATTAATTATAATGTTTCGGAGATTTGTCTGAATACTTTATAATTTTCTTTTTATTTTTAACTTTTTTTGGAATGTAATATGCACTTAATCCTTCTTCTGTTCTTATTTTATTTATTAAATTAAAAAATAAATGTCTATCTACTTTTGTCTTTTGATTTAGTTCAATATAAAGCGAGTGTAGGGTTCTGTTTCTAGAAAGATAGTTGTTTTTCAATTCTTCATAGTGTGATTTTTTAATTTTTCCAGCCATTGATTTACCTTTTTGTATTTTTGTCTAGGAATTTTAAAATTTACTAGACATTATAAGTTACTTTATTTATTATTGTATATAAAGAAATATGCTTTTTTAAAAACAATATTTGTTTGTTTAGTATTTGTGTTGATTTTTTAGTGTATGTTCGTAATTCCTATTGAATTGTCTTCAATAATTATACAATTAAAAAATGATGCATTGGAATTTTTCGTTGGCAATCATTTTCCGACTTTGTCCATAAATTAATAATTTTCACTAGACATTTTAAATTAATATCTAAAAAGAAATATTTAATTTGACATAAATTATTGAATATTTTATAATTTGTTTAAGACAAATCTTAATTTCATTGAATATTATTCTAATATTTTATTAAAAATTGAAAAATATTTAAATATAAGAAGATTCAAATAATATAATATATTGTTAAAAATTTAATGATATAAATCTAAATTTTATTTGGAGGAATATTTTTGTCATACGTAGATGAAGTAATTGAAACTATTATTGAACAAAACCCTTCAGAACCAGAATTCCACCAAGCAGTACGTGAAGTATTGGAATCCTTAAGGGTTGTAATTGAAGAAAACGAAGACGAATACAGAAAAAATGCACTTCTTGAAAGATTAACCAATCCGGAAAGACAATTAAAATTCCGTGTTCCATGGATTGACGACAACGGCCAAGTTCAAGTAAACACCGGATACCGTGTACAATTCAACAGTGCAATTGGACCTTACAAAGGCGGATTACGTTTCCACCCATCTGTAAACGTTGGTATTATTAAATTCTTAGGATTTGAACAAATCTTCAAAAACTCATTAACTGGTCTTCCAATCGGTGGAGGAAAAGGTGGATCTGACTTTGATCCTAAAGGAAAATCTGACAGAGAAATTATGAAATTCTGCCAATCATTCATGACTGAATTATGCAAATACATTGGTGCTGATACTGATGTGCCTGCTGGAGACATTGGAGTAGGTGGTCGTGAGATTGGTTTCTTATTCGGTCAATACAAAAGAATCAGAGGTTTATACGAAGGAGTATTAACTGGTAAAGGATTATCATTCGGAGGATCTCTTGCAAGAACCGAAGCTACTGGTTACGGATTATTATACTTCACAAACGCAATGTTAAAAGCAAATGATATTGATATTGCAGGAAAAACCATCCTTGTTTCCGGTGCAGGAAACGTAGCAATTTATGCTATCGAAAAAGCACAACAATTAGGTGGTAAACCTGTAACATGTTCTGATTCAACCGGTTGGATTTACGACCCAGAAGGAATCGATGTGGAATTATTAAAAGAAGTAAAAGAAGTAAGAAGAGAAAGATTAACTGCATATGCTGAAGCAAGA
>CAZOYH010000092.1:0-6679 GCA_964583995.1 uncultured Methanobrevibacter sp. | reverse complement strand
AAAAACTCTGGAGCCCACCATACCTGCAGGTTGCACTTGACCTTGACAATGAAGCTGCAATGGAAAAAATCATCAATGATTTACCTGACAACGACAGAATATTGCTCGAAGCAGGTACACCACTTGTTAAAAAATTCGGTGTTGGAATTATTGGAAAAATCAGAGCCCTACGCCCTGACGCATTCATTATTGCTGATTTAAAAACATTGGATGTAGGTCGTGTAGAAGTTAAAATGGCAGCAGATGAAACTGCTGATGCTGTAGCTATTTCCGGTCTCGGTACCGTTGAATCAATTGCAAAAGCAATTCACGAAACTCAAAAACAAGGTATTTATTCCATCCTTGATATGATGAACGTTGCAGAATTTGAGAAAAAATTAGCTAAACTTCCAGAAGACTTAAAACCTGACATTGTTTTATTACACAGAAATGTTGATATGGAAACCTACAGAGCAGAACACGGTGAAGACACCAGTGACATGACTGAATGGGGTAACATTAAAGACATTAAAGCAACTTTAGGTGACAAAGGTTTAATCGCTGTAGCCGGTGGAATCAAACCTAACAATGTCGAAGAAGCTATCGGCAAAGGCGCAAACATCATTATTGCAGGAAGATACATTATCGGTTCAAGAGATGTAAGAAGAGCTGCACAAGACTTCTTAGAACACTTTGACCCAGATCCAGACAACATGAGACTTGCAATGGATGAAGACGAAAATATTGAAGTAAAAGACGACTAGTAAATTAGATTCAATCTAATTTACACTTTTTTCTATTTTTTTAAAAGGAGTTTAATTTATGGGTTTTTGCAATTCATGTGGAAGACCGATTGTTCGTGAAGATTACGGAACAAATAAGGATGGCAGTCCAAATGATGAATTCTGTATAGATTGTTATCAAAACGGTGAATATACAGAACCGGATATAACATTACAAGAGATGATTGTCAGAAAAACAAAAGAAATGATGGAGAAAAATCCTAGACTTCCTGAAACACAGGCAACAGGTATAACTGCACTGTTTATTCCAGGACTTAAAAGATGGAATCCGGAGTTTCAAGATGATTACAAAACTCTCTAATTTCCACTTTTTAATATAAATTCTTTAACTTTATTGGCTATATACTCATCACGACTTTTAGATGTTTTGAGTCTGTATAGCTCTTCTTCTAAATTATTGTATTTGTCAACCAACTCATTATATTCTAGGCGAAGGTTATCATAATCCTTTTCCAAATCTTCGTTGATTTCATACATTTCAGCATAACTTGTTCTTGTATTGAGAGTTTCCTGTTTTAGCTGATCATATTTGCTTGAAACCTGATTGTAACTTTCACGAATGGAAGCATGCTCTTCCCTTAGATTATGACATTTGCTTTTAAGATTTTTATTTTCCTCTTTAATACTTGAATACTTGGTTTTGAGGTTTTCGTTTTCGGTTTTGATATTGACAAACTTGGTTTTGAGGTTTTCGTTTTCAATAATTAACTTTGAATGCTTGTCCCGCAGGTTTTCAATCTTTTCTTCATAATTAAAAGTGGAAGGCTGTCTTGGTTGCATGAATTCTCTTTCCATCTCTTTTAGCTCCTGAACGTGTAAGTAATTTGCAATCTTTAAATATTCATTTTCCTCAATAATGTTTTTAAAATCATCAATTTCGCTGTTAGGGATAATAAGGACTTCTTCTTTGTTTTCATAGATGTCTTCGTTTTTAGGTACTGTAATTTGTATCTGTTCGGTTGTGTATTTTTTCTTCTCACCGTTTTTAAGTGTTCTATTGTACTCTCTTGAATATTTTTTTACAATCCCTTTTCCGTATTTCATACTATCCCTTTTTTTATATTACTTATAATTTTATTATTTACTAATAATAAATATTGTTGTATGAAAGTATTTGGAATTTGTGCAAGTGCGAGGAATAATACCACAGAGTATGTATTAAAAAATGCATTGGATAAACTTGCCCAGGATAACTTTGAGTGTGAAATGTTCACATGCCATGCTAAAGACATTAAGCCTTGCATGCACTGTGACTACTGTTTAAAAAACAAGGAGTGTATAATCAAGGATGATATGAAGGAGGTATATGATAACCTTCAAAGTGCAGATGGAATAATTATTGCAACACCTGTTCAAAGCGGTGGCGTTTCATCAAACCTCTCAGCAATAATGGATAGAACAAGAGCCCTGGAGGCAATCGACTACAATCTCTTAAGAGGTAAAATCGGAATGGGTATTGCTGTTGGTGGCGACCGCACAGGCGGTCAGGACTTTGCTCATCTAAAAATAATAACATACTACATGATTCATGGCATCATTCCGGTTAGCGGAGGACCCTTCGGTTCAAATTTGGGAGCTTCATTCTGGTCAAACGATTCTCTGGATGATATTCAAAATGATACTTACGGAATGGAATCGTTAGAGAGAACTTTGCATGAATTCAAAAATTTTCTAAACAAGTACATTTAAATATTTTAAAGTGACTAAATAATTGTTAAGGTAATTATTATGGCAAATAAGTTAGTTCGTGGTAGTTTAATTATTTTCATAGGCAATATAATCTTCCGTATCGGTGGTTATATTTACCGTTTTTTAATGGCTATTTTACTTGGCCCAACTGCCTATGGAATATTAGGCATCACTTTGCCGTTTCAGGGAATTTTCCAGACATTATCTGCAGGAGGTCTTCCTCCGGCCATTGCAAAATACGTTGCTGAGTATGAGGCAGTCGATGAGCATGACATGGCCAGACAAACGATTTTTACTGCCTTGAAGATAATGGTATTTTTAGGATTGTTCTTTGGAGTCTTAATGATTTTTGTTGTAGCGCCTTGGCTTGCTTATTCATACTTGGGAAAACCTGCCGCATTGGTTCCCCTTCAGATTGTTGGTCTTATTACTCCATTCAGTGTTATTGTTGGTGCTTTTAGAGGAGCATTTCAGGGAGTATACAAGATGGAGTATATTGTCTATACAAGGGCTGTTGAACAGTTAGGCATGATTTTATTTGCAACAGCATTTGTCTTGATTGGACTTTCCACTGTTGGAGCATTGTGGGGTACTGTTTTAGGTTTTGCATTTGCAACTGTATCTGCAATTTACATTTTCAAATTCCATATGGGAAAACATATTCCAAAAGCAAGCAATGATTTTAAATTCACATTTAAAGATGAGCTTAAACTTGCAACAGTTTTAGTTAAATTTTCAATACCGGTTATAATTACTGCAATTGCTGAGATGCTTATCTATAACATCTGTACTATTGTGATGGGTAAGTTTTTAACCTTTGATGATGTTGGGTTTTTTGCAGCTGCAGATCCGATTGCAAGGCTTCCTTTGATGATTTCAATATCTGTTGCAACAACTATTCTTCCGGCTTCATCAGAAGCTTTTAAGCTTAAGGACACACAAACCCTTCAGAAGTACGTTTCAGAAGCGTATAAATATTCACTGTTATTTGTCGTTCCGATGTGTGTGGGTCTTGCACTGTTTGCAACTCCTACATTGAGGGTTTTATACTTTAAAAATCCTGCTTATGTTGCAGGGGCATCAGCACTTGCAATATTGTCACTTGGTATGACTTTCTATTCTATTTTTGCAATCTCAACAAGCATAATTCAGGGTATTGGAAATCCTAGAATTCCAATGTATATTCTTATCGGCGGAGCATGTGTAACCGCAGTCCTAAACTGGGTTATGGTTCCTACATTAGGCATTGCCGGTGGTGCGCTTGCAACAAGCATTGCCTGTTTTTTAATGATGATACCATGTATCTATTTTGTTTTCAGATTGACCAAAACAAAAGCCCCTACCAAATCTGTTGTTAAAATACTTGCCGCTTCTGCAATAATGGGAGTTTTCGCATACTTTATTCCAAAAGACACATTATGGCTGTTTCCGGGTATTTTCGCATGTATAATTGTTTATTTCTTCGCTTTAATTTTAGTTAAGTTCTTCCAGAAAGATGACATCGAAAGTTTAAGGCATCTTTCAGAGAGATTCGGACCGTTATATAAAATTGTCAACAAATTGCTGAACTTTGTTGAAAAACTTGAAAATAGATAAATTATTTAATATATAAAGAATATAAATAATCATATTATATTCGGGGGATTATAATATGGCTGATGTAAAAGCTGGTGTTGAGTACAAAATCAATGTGGATGGCAACTCATTTTTACTTGACAGTAAAAAATACCAACTTTTAGAGTCTATTTTAGAAACTGGGTCCTTAACAAAAGCTGCTAAGGATATTAAGGTTTCTTACAGAACTGCTCTAAACTACATTGAAAAAATTGAGTCAACACTAAACGTTAAAGTAGTAAGTACAACTAAAGGTGGAAAAGGTGGAGGTGGAGGAACCGCTCTTACTGAAGAAGGTTACTCTATCTTAAAAGAATGTAAAAAGATTAATGCTATTATGGAGCTTCACAAAGACGTTAATGAAATTGAAGCAGAGATTGTCGACATTAATGATGTAAAAGGTGTCATGACAATTAAAATGGAAGAATTCGAAATTAACGCTCCATTAAATAGGAATTATGAAATTGGAGACAGAATTTTAGCATTGATTAGTTATGATAATATCTTTTTGATGTTGGAACCGCAGGCTTCAAGTATCCGTAATATCTTGAAAGGCCAAATCGTTGAGATGAAACTCGAAGGGGAGATTATTCGTGTTAAAATCAACGTGGGCGGAGTTATTATTTGCTCAGATATTACAGTATCTGCTGAAAAAGAGCTTAACTTGAACATAGGTAAAGAGGTCTATGTCGGATTTAAGGCTATGTCTGTTGCAACATTGAAATTATAGGGTGAGGTTATGTTGCAGATTTTAGTTGATGAGGATAAGTGTACCGGATGCGGTAACTGTTATGACATCTGTCCGAAAGCAGCTAAAATTTGGAAAATTAATCGCGTTGCACATATATTGGATTTAAGATATTGTCATGTCTGTACAATATGTGCAATGAAATGCCCTGAAGATTGTATTAAAATCATACGTCCTGGTCAAGAGGAATAAATCCTTGAAGCTAAAATTAATTATTCGATAGGTTAGATTATGACTAGAATTGCAGATTGTTCAAGAAAAACATCCGAAACTGATATCACAATAAAAATGAATCTTGACGGTGAGGGAAAATACAACATCCAGACAGGTGTAAACTTCTTCAACCACATGCTGGAGTCATTTTCCAAACACTCAATGATAGATTTGGATGTTGATGCTGAGGGTGATATAGAAATTGATGATCACCACACAATAGAAGATATCGGAATACTTCTGGGTGAAGCATTTCTTGAAGCGATTGGAGATAAAAAGGGAATTAAAAGAATGGCACATGCAATAGTGCCGATGGACGAGTCAGTTGCAACAGTGGCAGTTGACATAAGCGGACGCAGCTACTGCAACATGAAACTTGACTTTAAAAACGAAAAAATTGGAGACATGACCTCTGATGTTGTAATTCACTTTTTCGAGTCATTTTCAAGCTCTGCAAAACTCAACATTTATGGAACAGTCGAAGGTGCAAACGACCACCACAAGGCAGAAGCCGTCTTTAAGGCATTTGCAAAATCCATAAAAGAAGCAATCAAAATCGAACATGACCAGATTCCTTCAACAAAAGGAGTATTATAGCTAAATTATTTTAGCTATCTATTTTTTTTACAAACTTTTAAATATCCTATTTTTCATATGGTTAATTGACATCATAGATGTCGGTCATTTGACCTATTGTTTATCATTGGATGGAGATATTAACTATCTCCATCTTAATTGGTCTATTTTTAAGCATTTTTTGATAAGAATTGATTCTATTTAAACTATGTGTAAAAAAGGAAGTTATAAAACACATATGAAAAGCTATTAATAGAAAAATTTAGGATTAAACCAACTATCCTTCCTTTTCGACATCATAGGTTGTTAGTTCATTAACAAGTTAATGGACAACAACAGATAGTAACTTGCCAAGAACAAATAAGAGAAAGCAAGCACTAAATTTTCCATTGCCATTTGCAGTTCCTCCAAATTGAATTGAAGTGTTATTACAATATTTCTCTCTAATATCAGTAAAAACACCATTTTTAATTTGTTATTATTTTACTGTGTTTTAGAATAGTTTATATCTATTTATAACTATTTAAAACTATTTATTTTCATAAATCAATATTTACGTGTTTTTATTATTGTTTTTGTAGGGAAATTTTGACCTAATAATGTAAAAAGATTAAAATAAGAAACTTTTATATACTAAAAAAATCATATGATTACTTAACATCAGATGATGTTGAGGTCATTTGTGACCATTTTTAATTTGTTATTGGGTAGGGATATTAATTTATCCTTATTCCATCTAAAAAACTATTTTTGAATATAATTTCTAGTAAAAACTCATTTTTTAATCAAAAACATCGATAAAACTAGCTAATTTTAAAAAAATCCACAAAAAAAGTAAAAAGAAAAAAAAGAAAGTAGCGGTAAGCTACTTATTCTGGTTTAGAGATTAAGTCTGTTTTGGAACCTGGGTTACCTTCTTTCATGTGAGGGGTTCTTAAAACAGTATCGTTTGCTTTTTCGATTTCTCTTGCTTCTTGTGCTAATTTAGCAGCACATGCAGCGATTTCGTGAGCAGCAGCTACTAATGGGATGAAGTTTTCGAAACCTTTGGTCATGA
>CAZOYH010000091.1:0-6695 GCA_964583995.1 uncultured Methanobrevibacter sp. | reverse complement strand
CATTAGCTATGGATGTACAAAAAACCTTAAAATTAAAAGATGTTGTTGAAGAAGACTCTTTTGCTAGTTTTTCAGCACCTGCCGAAGACGAAGAGGAAGAAGAATAATCTTCTTCTATTTATTCTTCAATATGGATAAATCCTGTTTTTAATTGGCGCAATTCCTCTTCAGGAATTTCTGAAATTTCAACATTTTCACTTACGATATTACTTTGCCCAAATGGGTCATGAATAATTAATGTTGCAGTTCCATTTCCTTTTTTTAACTCTAAAATATTTTTTAAAGTATTTTCTGCATTTATCTGTGATTCTTCATTATCAAACAAGTTCATTGCCTTTTTAACGGCATCTTCAAAACGAGTAAGGATTCCTTCAACATTGGTTACGTATCCTTCTGATTTTGGACCGGGTTCTACTTTAACACCAAGTTCAGGTATTGTTACTGTAGCGGATTGTGATCTAACTACTCTAACTGATAAATTATTTCTGTTAATTTCAATTACGTATTTTGCAGGGTCATTTTGCTCCAAGGCTATTACGTCGCTATGTCTAAATCCGCATTTTGGACATTGGATTGTTGTTTCTAATACTTTGCCGAAGTGAGGTATTTCGATTTCTTTCATCATTGATTTTGCAATACCTTCAACGGAGCAAGCTGGACATTTGATAATCATCTCATGTATTTCTTCTTCATTCATTTAAAACATATCCTTTATCTTTTAATTGTTTTATAATCTCGTTAATTTTTTCTTGGTTGGAAGCACAAATGGTGGTTGGTCTGTACTCAGATAATTTATATAATTCGGATAAGTACTCTTTTTTATCTTTATTTTCATTAATATTTTTAATAAATTTTTTTGCAGATTCCGAATCCCCAACACCAATATTTCTGATTAACGGTTCCTTAAAACCTTTGATGTTATAAGTTACTTTTTCGATTGAACCGTTATTATGATTTATAATTATGTCAATAACATCTTCCAGTTCGTCAATACTGTTAATTAAGTTGATGGTTGTGCAGGATTTATTGATTATGGCCAAAATATTATCCAATGTTTTATCTATGGTTTTTGTGTTTATAACATGGACATTATTCATTTCAGCCTGTTTTAATAGGTGGTCATGGATGATTCTATTTTCTTTAAAGAAATCCAATTGTTTTCCACCTCTATGGATTTGAACAGCTCTTTTTACAAATCTTTCTTTGTGTGACTCTTCATCTGAGCTTAATACAAAAAAGTAGATATTTGCAAAATCTTTGAATTGTTCAATGTCTATTAATCCTGGAACTAAATGAACTCCTTCAATTACAATGTCATCATAATCTGTTATTGCCCTTTGGATAATTTTTTCCAAAGCAGGTATGACATATGATGCATGTTCATCAAATCCCGCTGATACCAAATCGCTGTAATCTTCAAAACGGTTTTTATTTCTTAAGTTTTTATAAGCGTCATATGATGAGCTATGCAATGCCGGCGCATATTCTTTACCAATAATTCCTCTTACAACAGCTCTAATGAAATCACTTTCGATTAAATGCTTTATATCAAGTTTTTTAGCTAGTTCTGCTGCAATAGTTGATTTTCCTATTCCGGATGCACTTCCAATTAATATAACATAAGGTTTTCTCATGTTAAAATCTCCAAAATTTTATTTGTTAATTATTTTTTTTGTATATTAATTTATAATTATTTTTTGTTAAAACATTTACATTTATTAATATGGAAAATTATAATTAATAGTATAATATTTTTTTGAAAATTTTTTTTGAAAAATCTTATGCTAATAAACTTACATGGTTGTTATAAATTATAAGTTATTATAGGGTGAAATTTTGTATTCAGTAAAATCAGTTAAAGAAATTCAGGACTTAAATCCATTTATTGTTGTAGGCTGTGGAGGTGGAGGAGAGAAATTCTCTAATCTTGACGGCATTGAAGCAATAGGATACATTGATGATGATGTTAAAAAACAAGGAAAACAGTTTTGTGGAAAAACTGTTGCAGGAAGTTTAGAAAAATGTTTAAAAGATGCACCAGAAGCTAAATCAATGGTTATAATGTTACCAATCGGTGCTGAAGGGACTGCTTTAAAATATGCCGTTCAAGCAATTGATGCAGGACTAAACGTTATCACTTCATTTAGATCATTATCTATTGATGAGAATTTGTCTTTAAAGAAATTTGCTGATGCAAAAAATGTTGTTATTAAAGAAATTGGCCCTAGATTAGATGTTGTAGAAAAAATAGCAGGCACAGCTCCTAAAAAATCATGTGAAGTCTTACCAAAAATTTCCTATAAACCAAAAGCACCTGTAATTTTTGTTGGCGGAACATCTCAGGAATGTGGAAAAAGAACCACTACTAAAATGTTGGGTGTTGCCAGCCGTGAGAGGGGATTAATTCCTGCAATTATATCAACTGATGAAATGGGACTTGAAGAACCTACTGATTTTAACTTTAGAGCTGGAAGTTTGTCTGCTATGGATGTTCCGGCAGTAGTACTGTCTGCTATAAAATATATTGAAGAAACAAAACAACCAGATATTATTTTTATTGAAGGCCAATCCAGTTTAACTGAAAAAGGAAATCCTCATCCAAGAGGTTTATCTGCAGCCATTCTAATTGGCGCTTCTCCTGATGCAGTTATTGTTGGACACAGACCTAATCACCCTTACAGAGAACCAAGAGGTATTGAAGAGGAAATTAAGGCTATTGAAGCTGTTGAACCTACAAAAGTTGTTGGATTATCAATTAATCTTAAAAATGCTGATTTAGATTTATGTCCGGAATACTTTGAGTCTACTTATAATTTGCCAGCAGAAGATGTTTATAATAATGGCGCTTCAAAATTATTAGATGCTATCTATGAATATTTAGAGGAGTAGTTAAAATGAGTTTTACTGATACTTTAAAAAGAAGTTTAGGCTTTGAAGAAACAGAATCAAATAATAATAAAGAAGGGGAAGGTTTTAATTTTTCTCAAGTTGTAAATAATGTTAGGGAAATTATAGACAAGAATATTAATGGTAATTCAAAACCACAAAACAATAATCCTCAACCTGAACAATACAGGCCAAAGCCAAGGACAGTACCTAATCCTCAAGCAAATCCAGCTCCTGTCTTTGAAGATTTTGAAGATGATTTTGTAATTACTCCTGAACAACCGTTTTATGAGATTGTTTTAATCAGGCCGAAAACTATTGACGATGTCAATTATGTTGTTGACCAAGTAATTGAGGAGAAAAATCCGGTTATCTTGGATTTATCATTTTTACAAAAAGAAAGTCCTGCTAATTTCAAATTAGCTGGTGATAAAATTAAACAAATGAGAGCGAAATACGATGCTCAAGCATTATTGCTTGCACGTACTGAGGAGAAAAATCTAATTATCATTTCTCCGAAAAAAGTGAAAGTCGTTAACAAAGGTTAAGTAGATTCAGTTCTACTTATTTACTTTTTTTAGGAATTTAATGTATCTAATCAATACATAAATTACAATTATTATTGCTATTGCTGTTTCTATTATTAATATTGTATTCAATAAGCTATTTTTCCCAACAATGCCTAATACTCCTTTTGTTGCAAGTGCACTTATGACAAAAGGAAATGTGAATGCTGAAAAACTTGGATAAAAGTCAAGATTTCTATATTCAATGAGTTTGCAGAAGGCAAATATGTAGAATATGCATGCAATTGAATATAATCCAATTAAAAATGTTGTATTGATGCTTTGTGCCGAATTTAGATAACCCACAATCAATATACTTAAGACTGCGGTGAAAATACAGATTAGCGGTTTGTTCATGTCTGGAACATCACTATACTTGATGTATCTATAGATTACAAGAGGCAATGTAATTGCCATGGCTATAAATCCAATTATGAAGAATATAAAACCTGTCTCTTCAACGCTGTGTGCATGTGATGTAATTGCCGCCATGGTTATTCCAACAAACACTATCCAGTAGGTGGGATAAACTGCATTTATATCAAACTTACCTATTATAAAATGATAGGTAAAGTAAATCATTAACATAATATGTAAGCCAATTCCAATAATCCATATGGTATATGCGATATTTGGTATAAATGATATAAGATATGTAGATAAAATCATTAAACTCATGGAAAATGTACCTGAGCTACTTGTGATGACTGGATTTTTAAAGTCATTTTTTATATCTTCATGATATAAAATTACTTTTATTATTATTAAAATTAAAAAAATAACACCTAAACTTCCAAACAGGAGTCTTAAAGTAGGATGAATGTCCTGTGTGAGATTTCCCAAGGATAATAATGCAAGTATCAGTCCTGAAATTGGAATGGGTATATTTTTAATAATGTTCATAATATCTGTTATATTTTAAAATATTCTTGAGCATTTTTTCTTGCGACTTTTTCAATTAAACTATCTTTATAACCTAATCTCTTAAGTTCCCTAATTGTTTTAGGTACAGAAAGAGGATCTGAAGGTTTATTGCTCATGTCACTATTTAATAAGAAATTATCAAATCCGTATTCGTCCAATATGGATATTGTTTCAGCGGTGTCGAGTTTTTGAGGTTGTATTGTTAAACCTAGCATATAATCTTTATCAATAACGTCTCCTATGATATCTCTATTGATATGATCTATTACGGCCTGTTTTTCGTCTAAATGTTCTGGAACAATGTCTAAGATAACATCTAAAACTTCTTTTTTGTTTTTTCTTGGTGTGTGTATGATTACTTTTGAATTGGTTTCATCAGCAATATCCAACTGTTTTTTAAACACATCAATTTCGCATTCTGTTAAATCTTCCAAACCAATTTCTCCGATAGCTACGATTTGTTTTGTCTCAATCCATTTGTACAGTTCGTTAAATATCATATCATGATTTTCAATAGCATTTGTTGGGTGAATGCCTAGCGCAACTTTTAAATCGAGACCATACTCACCAGCACGTTTGGTGTCATATTCTAAAATTCTGTTTAAATGGTTTAGTAAAATACTTTCATTTTCTATTTTGTAGGGATAAAAACTGCATGTTATTGCTGTATCTATGCCTGATAGGTACATTTCGCTAAAATCTTCTCCACTTCTTGCATCTGCATGTATATGTGTATCAATCATGGTTTCACATCAACTTTTAATTATGGTTATTATATTGTTCTTCTTTTAAAAAAATATCTGATTTTATTTGTCATTTTTAAATTTTTTGGAAGTGCGATTTGTCGCATTTGTTCACTTCAAGTGGATTTATATTCTTAGTAATAAAAATTATAGAATAAGTAATACTACTGTGGTGAAAAAACATGAATAAAAATAAAATCTATTTAAAAAACTATAGTCCTATTTCAGAAGATGTGAAATTTGCAACTAACTCTGTAGTTAGATTAAAAATAATGGCGACTTTATACAAAGAACCTCAAAACATGAAAAGCTTAAACGAAAGAACTGGTTTGAATTATAGTTCAATTTCTAGTGGAATGCATGATTTGGAACTAAAAGACTATGTATACAGAGAAAATAATAAATATCATCTGTCAAATCGCGTTAAATTCCAAATAAAATCTATCCTTGAATTTGATGAAATGATGACAGTTTTAGATGAGTTTTTCAATATATTGGATAATCATTTAGTTGAAATGCTTCCAGATGAATCAGTTACTGAGCTATATCTTCTTGGTAAAGCTAGTCTGATGGAGGCGGATGATGTGGATGCATTTAGAATCTATAAATTCATTGAAAATTCATTATTTGATGCAAATGAGGTAAAATGCGTATTGCCATTTTATTATGAAAATTTCAACAAAAAACTAAATGGTTTAATCAGAAAAAAGAAAAAAGTTGAAGCCATGATTCCAAAAAACCTTTTAACAACCTTTGAATTAAAATCTAGAATAAAAAAATTATCTACATTTAAAGGAAATCATAATTTCTTGTTAATTGTATCTGATAAGATAATGATTTTAGGTTTCTTTAAAAATAATGGGCATTTTGATAAAAATAGATTGCTGGTCTCTAAAAACCCCGACTCAATTAAATGGGCTGAAAATCTGTTTGAAAATTTTAAAAAGGAAAATAAATGAGTTTTAAACTCATTTATAATATTTTTCTAAGTAATCTTTCAATTCATCTATTGGAATTCTTTCTTGAGCTTCACTGTCTCTGTCTCTTACAGTAACTTTATTATCCTCAAGGCTGTCAAAATCAACGGTGATTGCAAGAGGAATACCGATTTCATCAGCTCTGGCATATCTTTTTCCAATAGTTCCGCTAGCATCATATTCAACAGTAAATCCTGCCATTCTTAAACTTTCAGTTAACTCTTGAGCTATTTCACGAGGACCTTCTTTATTAACAAGAGGGAATATTCCAAGCTGTACTGGAGCTACGGATTTATCGAATTTGAAATAATCCTTTTCTTCAGTTTCGGTAAATGAATGTAATAAAACAGAGTAAGTAATACGATCTATACCGAAAGATGGTTCAATAACGTGAGGTATGACTTTTTCACCAGTTATTTCTTCTTCAATATCCTCAAATGTAAGTAAGTCTTTTGTAACCTCATAGACTTTATCTAATTCCACGACATATTTTCCTTCACTATCAATTGCAGCTTTTATTTCATCAACATCTGCATTTTCAATAGCTTGTTTTACTTTAGGAGAATCTCCTTTAAATATAGGTCCAAATTTGGTTAAAT
>CAZOYH010000090.1:0-6856 GCA_964583995.1 uncultured Methanobrevibacter sp. | reverse complement strand
AACCATCACCATTGTTCATATTATAAAAAAATAGTATGTAAAATATGAACAATACTATTTTAATTTTTAACATATATAAAGGTTTAGTATCTAAAAGGTACTTTCAATAGCTTTAATTAAGTTATAGATTATTTTATTCGTAGTTACATCAATATTGTTCTCATCGCCAAGCTGTATAACCTTTCCGTTTAGGGAGTCTATTTCTGTCTTGATTTTCTTTTGAATGTCCTGGTGAGTTGAAGAATAATGATTATAAGTATCTGGGACAAGTTTTGAGTAAAAGAGGGTTCTATATTCCTCCGGGGTCTGCCATAATGTGGAATAACCACAAGTTTTTATCACATTGAATATTTCATCGATTATCCTGTTCATGATTTCTATTGTGTATTCGTTTTCGGTGAGTGCACCGTAGTGGACATTTAGTATTGCTCCCAATGGGTTTAAAGCGCAGTTGTAAAGCATTTTGGCCCATAGGTATTTGTCAAGCTCATATGTTATTTCACACTTGATTCCTGAAGCTGAAATTTTATCTGCAATTTCCTGTAAATCTTTCGGGTCTTCACCCTGAAGGGATCCAAGCAAAATTGGTTCTGTGTAAACGGTTACTTCGCTGATGTATCTTTCAGGCCTTGAAAAACCGGTGATTACACGTGCGCAGAAGACTTGTGTTTTGTCGAAATAGTTTAAGTATTCACTGTCATTTCCAAATCCGTTCTGGAAAATTACGATTTTTGTTTCATTTTTAAAAAGGTCTTTGTTGTTGTTTAAATTTTCAGCAATAATTCTGTTTTGAGTTGTCTTGGTTGCAACGAAAATGTAGTCAAAATAATTTTTTGGAATTTCACCGTAGCTTTCATAAACATCCACTTTATCAAAAGAGTAGTTTGTAAACAGTCCTGTTCTTCTGATTCCGTTTTTCCTGATTGTCTTTGCAGTTTCACCTGTTGCATAAATTGCAACATTGGTGTTTTGGGAAAGAAGTGATGTTGCAAGGCCTATTCCAACCCCTCCTGCACCGATAACTAAAACATTCATGTTATTATTTCCTTTATTTTATAATTACTAATTGGCTTGAAAATTATTTAAACATTTTCTTGTTCAATTTTTAATTAAGTCAGTTGCTTGTTTATGGTTAATATTAAATTTCGACTAAATGATTAACTATATAAGTAAAAAAATCTTATTATTAATTGATAAAAAAATTACAGTTTAGGCATAACTAAATTAGATGATATAATGAAAATTACATTTCTAAACCCTCCACAAACAAACTCAAAATACAAATTTCTAGGTGTTGTTGCACCGTCTCTGGGAATTGGCTATATGGCGGCTGTTTTAGAGGAAAACGGTTATGATGTTGATGTGTTGGATGCATCAGCATTGGAGTTGACCTTTGATGAGATTGGTGAGGAAATCCTAAAAAGAAAACCTGACATTGTATCAATCAGCGCCCTTACACCGACAATAGGTGTTGCACTTGACTCTGCTGACAAAATTAAACAGGTCAAACCTGATACCGTTGTTGTTTTGGGAGGTTATCATCCTACATTTGAATATAAAAGTGTTTTGGCTGAACCAAGCGTTGACGTTGTCGTAAGAGGAGAAGGCGAATACACACTTTTGGAACTTGTTCAAACAATTGAAATTGGCGGTGATTTGTCTTCTGTAAAAGGTTTGGCTTTTCATGACAGGGATGATAATTCATTAGTACTTACTCCCGATAGGCCAATCATACAGAATTTGGATGAACTGCCTTTTCCGGCATTCCATCTATTTCCAATGGAAAAGTATAGGATTTTAAACATCACAACCAATGTGGCCACGATTATTACAACAAGAGGCTGTCCTATGCAGTGTTCATTCTGTTCATCAGCAGCGCTCCATGGTAATCATTTGAGGAGAAGGTCTTATGAAAACGTCTGTGATGAAATTGAACTAAGGCTTAAGGATCAAAATATTGACACAATTGCATTTATGGATGATACATTTACATTAAACAAGAAATTTGTCCGCAATTTCTGTGAAGAAATCCAAAGAAGAAACCTTAAGTTCTGGTGGGGCTGTACCTCAAGAGTTGATACCTTGGATGAGGAACTGCTTCAAATGATGAAGGATGCGGGTTGCATAACCATTTTCATTGGTGTTGAAAGTGCAGACCAGCAAATGCTTGAGAAGATGAACAAAAACATTACTGTATCAAAAACAGAACGTGCATTCAAGCTTGCTCGCAAAGTTGGTATCAGAACAATAGCTTCATGTGTTATTGGAATGCCAGAAGATACTAAAAAGACAATCAAGCAGACAATTGATTTTGTTAAAAAACTGAATCCTAATTATGCCTTATACAGTCTGGCCACTCCATATCCTGGAACTAGATTTTATAATGAGACTTTTAAGAAAAATTTAATCAAGATTAACGACTGGTCCAAGTTTACCCTTTTAAATCCGGTTTTAAAAACAATAGACTGCTCCAGCAAGGAACTTAGAAGCATTCAAAAAAAGGCATTTATCAAGTTCTATTTGAGACCTAATTATTTGTTCAGGCAAGTCTCTCAGGACGGTTTGATACTTTTAAAAACAATTTTTGGTGTTGCAAGACAAATCATAAGCAAACAAACCAACGGAAATACTAATTATAATAAAACTAATGTAAACAAGGGAAAATAATTTTAGGTGTTTCAAAATTTCTTATTTTGGTATTACTAAATTTAAATTGTTAGTTTATCCTAAAAAACTACTTAAAATCGATTGATTTAAATATAATTAATTTTTAATATAAATTTAAGGTGCAAATCATGAAAAATATCGACTTTTTAATAAGGCAGAATAATTCACAGAAAGTATTTTTAACTGAAAGCACTCTTGATGTTTTAGATATTTTAAAAACATATTACTCATATATTTATGATTCTATTAATGATGAAGAATTTATTTTAAAATATAATCAGTGTAACCTTTTTAAGGAGTTGGTATTTGACAATAAGGTTGTCGGATTCTGTTCATATGACTTTTCACGTGAATTCATAACTGCAGCTTTAAATAACATCTATGTTCTTCCTGAATTCAGAGGTAATAATCTATTTGCTGAAGAGCTTAAAAGGACAATGGTTGAGCATAATAAGGTCAGCATCATGGAACCGACTAGGTTAGTAGTGGAATTGTTGATTGAACATGGTTTTGCCCAAAAAATCAATGAGGATATTGTTGCAAGTGCTATTGAATTTGTAATTCCAGGAGACCACGTCCTGTCAAATACTGAATATGCAAATGAGGAGCTGGCAACACATTTTTATGATTTGAGCATCTGCTCAAGCATACATATTTTAGATATAAATAAAGGTTATCTTGCATACAGCGCACCCTTAAATTATGATATAATTCATTATGATGACTGCATTGAAAACAGAAGCAATATTGATGATGATTATTTCACAAAAATCAAGGAACTTTTTGAAAACAATGAAATGGAATTCATGAAAATCGTACTTGATCTTGAAGATAAATTATCTATTAAAAATTACTCATTAGAAGAGATTATTGGTGATGAGGACAATTTCTCACCATACATTGAGTCTCTGATTGATGATGCTCATGTAACTTACCAGAAAGCTTTGGAAATTAAAAATCAGATTCATGAAGAATATGAAGCTGGAATGATTTTAAATGAATCATTGTTAATCAGATTAGCTTACCTGTTTGATGAAAACACAGAACCCTCAATTAAATCTCATGAAGAGGTCTGCCCATATTGCAGTATGCCAATAGATAGTCATGACAAGTTTTGCCACTTCTGTGGTATTAATTTGGATTATGATTTGGAGGAAATAGAAAATAATTTGTTCAATTCAATCAACACTTCAGAAAGTGACTTTGAAGAAGATATTCGCTTTTTAGCTTATAAATTTCTGAAACTGGTTGATGAGGAAATAGAATTTGAATATTCAGTTTTTACTATTGAAAACAATTATAATATTTCCTGGAATAAATTAAAGCAATTCCTAACAGCCAATGATTATCTTGATGATAATGAAATCACTGAAAAAGGTTATGATTTTCTATTGAATCATCCGTTGCACTTCTGGAACAAATATGATATGGATTTGGTTAACTACACGGATTTTGAAAATTATTTCTGGGAAAATGACCATTTGGAAGGTGCTGAAATTTGTCTGAACTACTTAAGCCAGTTCAGTGATGGGGAATATATTTCAGACATCATTTCAGAGATTAAAAAGGACATCAAAAATTAATCATTAACAATTGTTTGATTAATTAACTTTTCATTATAGGATTTGGAAATATCTCTAAAAAACTGCTTGTTTTTTCATATTATTAATTTTTTATTTTTTTTAAATAATTCTATTAATTTTATTTATTTTTATTAGATTTTTTAATATAATCCTTTGATTAAGCGATATGAATTTAAAAAATGTTCATTAATTAAACTCAATTTTAAATTATAATATATTTATATTATTAAAATCAATATAAAAGTGTACATTATAAGTTAAATTCTAAATAAACATCTAACTTATGTAATTATTAATGTATAGGAAAATGGTGTGATAATAAATGAATGATAAAATTAAATTAGGTTTAATTGCAGCTGTTTCTATTATAGCTCTTTTCCTTTTATCCTTATGGATTACTTCCACACCAGCTGATGCAGATAACGCCGTAAGATTCGGTATCTTAACATTACTACCACCTCTTATTGCTATTGCATTAGCATTCATAACAAAAGAAACAATCCTTTCTTTGTTTATCGGTGTATTTGTTGGAGAATTCATGTTATGTGTAAACGACTTAAACATTGTTTCCACTATCATCAATGCATTCCTGAACTTAGGTTCACAGGTCATCTCCTGTATGGCTGATCCATGGAATGCAGGTATTATTCTTCAATGTTTGCTTATTGGAGGTATCATCCAATTGGTAACCAAAATGGGAGGAGCAAAAGCTCTTGCGGATGCATTCGCTAAAAGAGCAAACACTCCAAGAAAAGCTCAATTATTCACCTGGCTTTTAGGATTATGTGTATTCTTTGACGATTACGCAAACTCATTAATTGTCGGTCCTATCATGAGGCCGGTAATGGACAAACTTCATGTATCAAGAGAAAAATTAGCATTTGTAGTAGACGCAACTGCAGCTCCTGTAGCTGGTATCGCAATTATCTCCACTTGGATTGGATTAGAAATAAGTTTAATTGCTGCTGGTTTTGAGTCTGTAGGCGTAACAAACGTAACCGGATTTGGAATATTCTTACAAACCATTCCATACAGATTCTATAACATTTTCATCTTAATTTTCATTGTAATTTCCGCATTAACATTATACGAATTCGGTCCAATGAAAAAAGCAGAACAAACTGCACGTGCTAGAAAAGAAGACGAAGAAATTATTGTACCTGAAGCTCCTGGTTTTGACGAAGTCAAACCAGTTGAAGGAATCAAATTATCAGTATGGAACGCTATCATTCCAATAGGAACACTGATTATAGGTGCACTTATTGCATTTTATTGGAGCGGATACACTACCATTTTAGGTGGAGAAGACCAAGCTCTTATCGCAATCATGCAAAACTCCCCATTATCATTTAATGGAATTTATACTGCACTGTCACAATCCGATGCATCTGTAGCTTTATTCCAGGCAGCTTTATTAGCTTCAATCGTAGCAATCGTAATGGCTGTCGGTGAAAAAATCCTTACCATTGAAGATGCAATTTCTGAATGGATTGGCGGTATGAAAACCATCGTTATTACCGGTGTAATCCTGCTTCTTGCATGGTCACTCGGTGGAGTAATCGGTGAAATCGGAACTGCTGATTATCTTGTAGGAGTTTTAAGCAGTACAATTCCAATATGGATTGTACCAACCCTGATCTTTATTTTAGGTGCTTTAATATCATTTGCTACCGGTACATCCTATGGTACCATGAGTATTTTAATGCCTCTTGCAATTCCACTTGCATGGGCAATCAGTTCCGGAGATATGAGCTTTACAATCGTTTGTACAAGTGGAGTACTCACCGGAGCTATTTTCGGAGACCACTGTTCCCCTATTTCAGATACAACAATTCTGTCCTCTATGGGAACAAGCTGTAACCACATTGACCACGTAAGTACACAGATGTACTATGCTATCTTTGTCGCTATAGTTACAATCGTAATTGGTTACATCCCAGCTGGTTTCGGAGTTCCTTTCTACTTCTCATTACCAATCGGTATTGTAGTATTATATGTAGGACTTAAATTACTCGGTGAAAAAGTCGATTTTGATGAAGTTAAGGCGTGATTCCTTACTTCAATCTTTTTTTATTTTTTTATTTCCCAGAAGGGAATCTGGTTTTTGGTTATATCCAAGGGTTTTTTGAGTTTTCTTGGCTATTTTTTTAGCATCTACCGCTAACTTGTCAACTCTGTTGTTTAACTCATTTTTGGAATGTCCTTTGACTTTGGTGAAGGTTACGTTTTCTGTTGGAATCTGACTCATCAATTTACATGTTGCCTTAATAAGTTCCAAATTCTTAATTGGTTTTCGATCGGATTTTCTCCAGCCTTTTTTCTTCCAGTTTTTTGCCCATTTGGTGAATATGTCAATGGAATATCCTGAATCGGAACAGATTTCAATTTCATCATTGACATTTGAATTGTCTAGAAAATCTCTAAAGGAAGCATAGATTGCATAAAGTTCCATCTCATTGTTTGTAGTAAGGGGACATCCTCCTGATTGGTTTGATACTTCAATATCCTCTTTAAACAAAATAAATGCCCAACCACCGGCTTCTCGCAGGTACTGGCCATTTTTGTTAACCATTGTGGCAGCACCATCAGTATAATAAGTATATTTA
>CAZOYH010000089.1:0-6867 GCA_964583995.1 uncultured Methanobrevibacter sp. | reverse complement strand
CATATTTCACACAACTGGATGAATTCCCAAAAACACCAAACGGAAAAACAGACTTTAAAAACTTGCCAGATCCAATAATTGACAGTGAAGATTTCATAAAACCAAGAAATGAAACTGAAAGTGAGATATACGAAATCGTGTCAGAAATTTTAGGCATTGATGAATTTGGCGTAAATACTGACCTATTCAGCATAGGATTGACTTCACTGTCAGTCATACAATTGACTTCTTCAATTTACAGCAAGCTAAATGCTCAGTTGAATGTTACTGAGATTTTAAACTATAAAACCATAGAAAAAATTGCATCAGAAATTAAAATCGAAGCTGGTGGAAGTGATGATGTTCAAGAGCTATATCCATTAACTTCAAATCAGCTGGGAGTTTACTTTGACTGCATTAAAAATCCTGAAAGCCTTGCATACAACCTTCCGAAAAAAATCCAATTTACAAATGCAATTGATGCAAGTAAACTTAAATCATCCATTGTCAATGTAATCAACAATCATCCATACCTAAAAACAAGAATAATCATGGAAAACGGAGAGGTTTATCAGCAAAGAAGAGATAATCTGAAAGTTGATGATTTAATTAAAATTGTCAATGAAATCAATCTGGATGACTTCATAAGACCCTTTAATCTTGAAGAAGGTCCATTATTCAGATTTAAAATAGTTGGCGATTCAATGCTGCTGGCTGACTTCCACCATATCATTGTAGATGGAACCTCCTTGAACATTCTTTTTGATGAAATCGCAAAGGAATATGATGGAAAAGACTATGACACAGAAGAAATCAATGGTTTTGATTATGCTTTAAGTGAAGAAAAGGTTAAGGAGTCTTCATTATATGAGGAATCCAAATTATTCTTCTACAACAAAATTAAAGAGTTCGATGAAGCTACTTTGATGACACCTGATTTAAGCGGTGATGAAACTGAAGGAAAAGCATTAGAAAAGACAATATTTATACAAAAAGACAATATTGATGAATTCTGTGTCAAACAGTCAATTACTCAAAACAATCTGTTTTTAGCAGCATCAACATTTGTTTTATCAAAATTTGTCTATGATAAAAAATTATTAATTGCAACAATTACAAACGGAAGATTTGAGTTCAACCAACAAAAAACATTGGCTATGATGGTTAAGACTCTTCCTTTAGCTTTAAATTTAGATTCTGAATTATCATTGGATGAATTCTTTAGTTATATCAATAAAGAATGGCTGGAAGTATTGACTCATTCATCCTATCCACTGACAAAAATTTCAGATGAATACGGTTTTACTCCGGACTTCTTATATGCTTTCCATGGAAAAATAATTGAAGATCTGGAAATCAATGGAGAAAATGTTGTAAGGCAATCTCTAGAAGAGGACAACCTTAAATTCAAATTAAATCTGAACGTCGTTGAGGAAAACGATGAATATAAAGTTTTCATCAGATACAATGACCAATTGTATTCAAATGTTTTAATTCAAACATTTTTAGATAGTCTTTCTATCGTCATTGATAAATTCATTGATTTAAATCAAAAAACTCAACTTAAAGATATTTCAATAACTAAACCGAATCAAATATCAATTGAAGACATCGACTTTGTAGAACTGGATGAATATAGATTAAATAAGATATTTGAAAAACAAGTAGGCCTTTATCCTGATGATATTGCGATATATGCTGAGGATGGAAATTTCACTTTCTCTGAATTAAACGAACGTGCAAATAGAATAGCCAATGCTTTGATTAAGAAGGGTGTTGGTGCGGAAGACAAAGTAATGTTTATCTTAAAAAGAAACAGTAATGTTTTTGCATCAATATTCGGCATTCTAAAGTCAGGTGCTGCATTCATACCAATCGATTCGGATTATCCGAAAGACAGAATCGAACATGTACTGACAGACAGTGATTCCGAATTCATCATCGTAGATGATATCATTAATATAAAAAACATTGATTTAACTGATTATAAAGAAAATATCATTCCATTAGAGGATTTGCTTAAAGAGAGTGATGTTTCCAATCCCGATCCTGAATTAAAAGCTGATAATCTCGCATATATTATTTATACTTCAGGTTCAACAGGACTTCCTAAAGGCGTGATGCTGGAGCATAAAAACCTTGCAAACTTTGTCTATCCTGACCCTAAAAACATTTACACATATGATCTTGCAACAAATGGAAAAGCTGAAAATTATAAGGCATTGTCAATTTCAACAGTGGCATTTGACATGTTGCTTCAGGAAACAATGACTGCAATGTTAAATGGCATTCCAATTGTATTTGCTAATGATGATGAATACAAAAACCCAATAACATTATGTGATTTAATAAACAGGACTGGAGCAAACGTTTACAGTGGTACTCCTTCAAGATTGCTGCAATATCTGGAACTTGATGATTTAAATGAAGCATTCTCCCGATTCAAAATATTTGCTGTAGGGGGCGAAGGATTCCCAGCACAACTATTGGAAGCACTGAAAGATATTGATGCCAAAGTATATAATATTTACGGCCCTACTGAAACAACAGTGTGCTGTAACAATCGTCTGATTGAAGATGGTGAACTTAAAATAGGTAAACCGTTATTCAATGTATATGAATCCATTATGGATTTAGATGCTAATCCATTACCTCCTAATGTGATGGGTGAGTTATATATTGCAGGATTAGGTGTTTCAAGAGCGTACTTGAACCGTCCTGAAAATAATGCGAAAGCATATACTGAAATTAATGGCATCAGATTCTATAAATCCGGAGATTATGCTAAACTGCATGAAGATGGAGACATTTCCATTTATGGACGTTTGGACAATCAGATTAAACTCAGAGGATTGAGGATAGAAATTGGTGAAATTGAATCTATAATGTCTGATTTTGAACCGATTAATTCATTGGCAGTTGTTGTTAGAAAAATCAAAGACAATGATCATTTATGTGCATATTTCACAGTTAATGATGAATATAAGGTTGATAATCTTGGTCCGAATGAGTTCTCATTTGATATTGATGAGTTAAAGTCATTGCTCAGTGAAAAATTGACTTACTACATGGTTCCTACAGTTTATATGGAATTGGATGAGATGCCTCAAACATTAAACGGCAAAACCGATTTGAAGAACTTGCCGGAGCCTGAGCTGATTAGTGAGTATATTGCTCCTGAAAATGAGGTTGAGGCATTCTTTGCAAATACCTTTGCAGAGGTTTTAGGTCTGGATGAAGTCAGTGTTGAAGATAACTTCTTTGAAATTGGAGGTACTTCACTGCTTGTTACTAAAATTACTATGGCTGCTTTAAATCGTAATTATGAATTGAGTTATGGGGATTTCTTTAAAAATCCAACTCCAAGAATGCTTTCAGAATTCATTTTGGAAAATGAAGAAAATACATCTGGAAAAACAAGCAAATATGATTATTCAAAAATCAATAAATTATTGAAGAAAAATAATTTGGAATCCTTGATTAATGGGGATTTGGATAATGATTTAGGCAATGTTTTATTGACTGGTGCTACAGGATTTTTAGGAATTCATGTTTTAAAAGAACTACTTGTATCTGAATCAGGTATGATTTACTGCTTTGTAAGGTCAAGAGGTGATTTGTCTGGTTATGATAGATTGAAATCATTGTTCTTCTATTACTTTGCGGATGATTTCGATGAAGCATTGTTCGATGAGAGATTGGAAGTGGTTGAAGGAGACATTACTGATTTTAAATACTTTGAAAACATCATTTCATTTAATATTGACGCTGTCATCAACTGTGCAGCTAATGTAAAACACTTTTCATCCGGAACAGACATTGAAGATATTAACCTTGGTGGTGTAGTTAATGGTTTGAAGTTTGCTCGCATGAAAAATGCCAAATATGTGCAGGTTTCAACATACAGTGTCGCCGGTGAGAGCATTGATAACTTCCCACCATTGGATGTCAACTATACCGAACAGGATTTGTATATTGGTCAGGGAATTGACAATCAATATATCGACAGTAAGTTTTTAGCTGAAAGGGCTGTGCTTGAAGCTGCCGTTGAAGATGATTTGGATGTTAAGATTATGAGAGTTGGTAATTTGATGGCAAGAAGCTCAGACAGTGAATTCCAAATTAATTTTGAGTCCAATGGATTTATCAATCGTTTAAAAGCATTTGTTACTATGGGTTGCATGCCGTATGAAATGTTGTCCAATAATGTGGAATTCAGTCAGATTGATATGACTGCCAAATCCATTGTAGCATTGTCCAAAACACCAAAAGAGTGTATTGTTTTCCATGCTTACAATTCTCATGTCATATCTTTTGCAGATATTGTTGAGATTATCAGACCTTTAGGTTTAAATATAAAACCGTGTGAAAATGATGAATATGAGAACGCTTTAAAAGATGCATTGGCTGATAAAACCAAACAGGAAGGTGTCTCGGGATTGATTACTTCTGTCGGTTCTGGAAAGACCAAAAAACAATGGGTTCCTGTTGAAAACAAATATACAACTCAGGTATTGTATCGTTTAGGTCTTAACTGGCCATTGATTTCACAAGATTATATTTATAATTTTGTTAAATATTTGAATGAGCTTGATTTCTTTGATAATTAGAGGGTTTAAACAATGTATGAGAGAAATTATGATTTATTGAAAAGTAAGTTTGGCGAGTTTTTCTTGCCAACTTTATTTACTTCCATGGCAGGAAATATTTGCCTGTTTGTGGATTCATTGATTGTGAGTTTTTTGATTGGATCATCCAACCTTTCTGCAATTCAGCTGGTTGCTCCGGTAATTACATTTGTTAATTTAATTTACTGGATGATTGGATTGGGTGGTAGCGTATTATGTTCTGTTTCAAAAGCGGAATTCGATGATGATAAAAGCAATAGTTACTTTTCGGTTTCAATTATTTCTCTTTTAACTATTGGAATTCTAATTACTCTTGTTGGTTTGCTATTTTCAGGTAGTATCGTGCAATTTCTGTGTTCCTCACAGCCGGAGTTGAGTCCCTTAGTTAGCCAGTATTTCGTGATGATAATTTTAGGGATGCCATTTTTATGTTATATGATGAGTTTATCTTATTTTATTCGTGCTGATGGAATTCCTAATTTGCCTTTTAGGGCAATACTTCTTGCAAATATTGTAAATATATGCTGTGATGTATTATATATGGGTGTCTTTAAAATGGGATTGGGTGGTGCTGCATTAGCTACTACAACTGGTTATGCTGTAGGTTCCATATTTATATCTTATTATTTCTTTAAATCAGAACGTACTTTGCAATTTATCAGATTAAAATTAAAGCCTATTTTTGCATATCTCAAAGAGATTGTCACTTCTGGTTTTTCTTCAGCATCAACACAGCTATACTTAACATTAAAATTATTTGTTTTGAATTCCTTGATTGGTATTTATATTGGAAAGTCTGGTTTGGTTGCTTTTGGAATTTGTTATAATAGCTTATTTATTTTGTACATGTTTTTAATTGGAACTGCACAAACAATGTCTCCAATTGTATCAGTTTACTTTAAGGAGGAAGATTACTCTGGAGTTAATTTTATTCTTAAACGATCTTTGAAGATTGTTTTGGCTTCAAGTCTGATACTGTCAGTGTTATTTATTGTTTATCCTCAGTCATTGCTGATGTTGTATAGTGTTAAAAATCCTGCTGATGTTCCTGTTGTATTGAATGCTTTGAGGATATTTGCAGTAAGTTATGTTGGAACAGCCGTTACATTTTTATATACATTTTATGCTCAAGCCATTCAGGAAAATACAATTTCTACATTAATTTCATTATTGGAAGGTTTTATTCTTCCTGTTGCATTAGCATTTGGATTATCTGCTATGTTGGGTGGAAATGGAATTTGGATTTCATTTGCAATTGTTGAAGCAATGACTATATTGTTTATATTTGCATATTCAAGATATTACAATAAGAAAACCAATGGCGAATATAGGGGATTTTTCATAAACAGAACTACTGATAATAAAAACGTGTTTGAACATACAATTGGGGGCAATATTGAGGATGCTGTGAATTTAGCACGTGATGTTCAGAATTATTTGAATGATTCAAAATCATCAGCAATCGTTGCTTTGGCAATTGAGGAAATGTTAGTCAATATTATCAATACCAATGAAAAGATTGATTTCATTGATGTTATTGTTAGAAAAAATAATGATAATATTTTAGTTTCTATTAAAGATGGAGGTGTTGAATTTAATCCTATTGTTGAAAATGAGGATTTGAAATTTGACAACATCAGTATGTTAAATAAAGTTGCAAGTAAAATTGATTATTCGAGGGTTTTAGGATTAAACAGCACTGTTATAACTATTAATGAAAATATATAATGGAGTTAAATAATTAAAATAAGTGGCAAAAGTTAATTAATAATTTCAAAAATAAATTAATATGAAAACATTTCCAAGAGCCACATAAGTATACAATATTTCAATCTTATTTGGTAACATAATATGTAATATGTATTTTTATATATAATAATATTATGTTATTTATATAAAAAAATATATAAAAGTAATAATAAACTTATTATTACCTTCACTTATGAAAAATAGTTTTTTTAAGAGTTATATACGTGAGATATATTTTTTGAAGCTATTCTTCATCGCCCATTTCGTCAAGTTCCTTTTGAAGGTCGTGGATTTGCATTTCCTTATAAAACCTTTCAAATTTTCCTGCTTCAATGAGATAAGCTGAAACTTCAAGAGCATCTCTATAGGTATAGTTGGACTCTTTGATAATTTGCTTTTTGTCTTCATCCATGTAGGATGATGTATTATTTATATTGGCCATAGCTATTACAACCTGTATATAATAATTAATATAATATTTTATTATTTCAATTATATAAAATTATCATGT
>CAZOYH010000088.1:3652-7013 GCA_964583995.1 uncultured Methanobrevibacter sp. | reverse complement strand
AAGTCTGTTTTTCCGTTTGGTGTTTTTGGGAATTCATCCAGTTGTGTGAAATATGAAGGCACCATATATTCTGGAATTGAATCAATTAAGTGCTGTTTTAAATCATCGATATTAATGTCGCTTGTGGCTGTGAAATAAGCACATAAGTGTTCTACGGAATTGATTTTTTTAACTAGCACTTTGGAAAGAGTTACATTTTTATAATTTGCGATTGCTCCTTCAATTTCAGATAATTCAATTCTCAAACCTCTGAGTTTTATTTGAGTATCATTTCTTCCAAGGACATATAACTCGCCTGAATCATCTTTTTTACCTAAATCTCCAGTATTGTAATATGGAATGTTATTCAATGTCATGAACACTTTTTCAGTCTGTTCGGGGTTGTTTAGATAGCCTCTTGCTATTCCTGCCCCACCTACATATATTTCGCCAGATATGTATGGTGGCAGTTGATTTCCATCGATGTCCATGATTTTATCAACTACATTAAGCATCGGCCAGCCTGCTGTGACTTCGGAACTGTTCATCAGTTTGTAATGTGATGCTATTGTCACTTCTGTTGGTCCGTAAGAATTGTATATGTCTGCATCAGTGTATTTTGATAATCTGTCATACAGTACTGGCGGGAATCCTTCACCACCTACAATAATGACTTTGCATTTGCCGACAACGTCTTGGATTTCTTCAAGCTGCAAGTATTCCAGTAATCTTGTGGGTGTTGATCCAAAGCCTTCTGCATTAGTATCCCTGAATAACTGCACCAGTTCCAACGGGTCAATAGCCTGTTCATCATTGGCAAATACAACAGGCAGTCCATTTAATATTGTACCGAAGATTTCCCTTAAGAATACGATAAATGACACTGTGGAAATTGAAATGAATTTATCACATTTGTTGTTTAATTCATAAATTGGAACATTCTCTTTGACGTTTGCAATATAGTTTGAGATTCCTCTGTGAGTAATCATCACTCCTTTTGGTTTTCCAGTTGAACCTGAAGTATATATTAAGAAACATAGATTATCAGGTGTTAAATTAACTTTAGGATTGGAATCATCTTCTTCTAAAAGCAATTCATTAACATCAATTATATTTTCTCCATCATATTCTATTTGTGAACTTGTAATGACAAATTTGGCATTGCTGTCTTCCAATATCTGGTTGATTCTGTTTTTTGGATAATTTGGATCAATTGGTATGAAAGCCGCACCTGCCTTAACAATACCTAACACAGCTGCTATTAAATCGCTGTTTCTTCTCATCATAAACATTATTTTATCTTCAATGTTTACTCCACGTTTGATTAAGCTGTTGGCGATTCTATTAGCTTTTTTGTTTAATTCGTCATATGTTAACTCACTATCTTCAGCAATGAGAATTGTTTTATTGGGATTTTCTGATGTGATGTTTTCGAATATGTCCTTGATTACTCCTTCATTTGCAAGTTTGATTTCAAAATCTTCATCAAGTTCAATTTCTTCAAGGATGGAAATGTTTTTCAATAATTCATCAGATGAATTGAATTTTGACAACAATACATTAAATCCGTTTAAGAATGCTTCCATTAACTCTTTGGAATAGAATGATTCATCATAGCTAATGTGGATTTTTCCACTTTCAAAGTTGAATACGAATTTATAGTCTTTTTCAGCATAGTCATCAGTGTAGAATAATATTTCACTTGAAAAATCCAATTTATGATTATTTAATAAGGGATATCCATGATATTCTCTAAATTGACCGGTGAAATCATTTAGATATTCTTTGATGCTTAAATCTGTATTGAAATGGTATCCGCAAGCCAATTTATTGTAAGATATTAGAATGTCTTTTGAAAAAGCGAATTTGGTTAGGTTAAACAGGAATGTTGCAAGCAGTATCTTCTCTTTTGACAAATTAAATTTACTGGATAATTGTTTTAGGTTTTCAATATCTATTGGTTGGGATATTGATACATAATTTATTTTATCACCATTAACATCAGGTGAAATTGTGGTTGGATTATCAAAAGAGTTGATTAAGTTGTTATAGTAGTTTTCTGCCTTGAAAAAGTCAACAATATCAACATTATAATCCTTGCATTTTATGGATGAATCTTTCATAACCTGTTTTGCTAAATCCTGAATTCCATTCGCAATTTCCTGAATTTCCACTTTATTAAAACAGGATTTATCATATTCTATAAATATTGATTGTAATCCATTTTTATCTGAGTAATTTTTGTTTATTCTGAAGTGTAATGGGAATTTTATGTCCTTTTGTAATGTTAGGAATTTTGAATCATAATCTGTTGAATTGGATACAATTGAAATCATGGAAATGCAATCAGGATCAATATTCTGAGTTCTTAAATCTGTTGTATATTCGCTGAACTGCAGTTTTGCATGAGTCAACCCTTCTTTTAGAATGGATTTTGAATAAGCAAGCAATTCTTCAAAAGTTAATTCTCCATCATATTCTAATCTTAATGGAATGGTATTTACAAACATTCCTAGGGCATTTTCTTGGCCAAAGTATCTTCCATGAACTGAAGTGTTCATTACCAAGTCTTTGAATAATATGTTATCTTTTTTGGATTTGGCAAAGTATAAGAAGTTAATTGCTAATGCGGTGACAAATGGAGAATAATTGAATTGTGGAATTTCAGTTAACTTAACTTCCAAAAATCCAAGTTGTGAATTATCAAAGGTATACCAGTCAGAATTATAATTTTTTAAAGTGTTTAACCAGTATTTCTTATCAGCACAGGCTTCAGGTGAGTTTAAATATTCCAATTCCTTTTCAACATATGTTTCATATGAATAATCAATTGGAACATATTTTTCATCGTTTTTAAGACATTCAATCAATTTATCGATTTCCCGAGGGATTATTGAAAACAATGAAGTTCCATCAAGCAATATGTGCTGAACAACACCAATGAGAACTGTTGTGTTTTCAGTTTTCAGAACTGCCCATCTATACAATGGTGAGTCAAAAATTCCATCAAATGGATTTTCCAAATATTCTTCAATAAATCCATTCAAATCAATTTCAGATATTTCAAATGATTCCACATTAACAGAATCATTTTCACTATAATATTGTCTAAAATCACCGTTTGCATCATATTTAATTTGTTGATTTAAATATTCTTGAGATATTGTTTCAATAGCATGTTTTACATATTCAAAATCAGTTTTCGAATAATCTTTTCTAAATTTAAGATAAAATGAATCGTTATGAGGATTATTTATCTCTGAAAACAATAACATCTTTTGCGAGGAAGATAAATTAAAAGATTTCATAAAATTCACCATTTATTTTATATAAATATTTTATTCAACAAAATATTTAAAATTAATAAAAAATATATGAAAAA
>CAZOYH010000088.1:0-3552 GCA_964583995.1 uncultured Methanobrevibacter sp. | reverse complement strand
TGGTTATTAAAAATGTCAATGATGCAATTAAAGAAATATTTAGGATGTCTGGATTTGATAAGATATTGAAGATAGAATGAGTTTCTTGAAAATAACTCCTAATATTGATAATTTATATCAATTAAATGAATTTATTCATAGCATCATTTTAAAAGAAGACTTTCAAGTTGATTTGATAGTTGAAGAAGTCTTTGTGAATATTGTTAAATATTCAAATGCTGATTTCCTCCAAGTCAATGCAGATTATGCTGATAAAACATTAACAATGGAATTTATTGACAATGGGGCTGAATTTAATCCTCTTTTAAAAGGAGATACGAAACTTCCAGACACTATTGATGATGCTGAAATAGGAGGTTTGGGAATTCATATTACAAAAGAATTATCTGATAAAATTTCATATGAGTATATTACTGGTAAAAACCATTTAAAAATAATTAAAATAGTGGAATAATGAATAACAAGATAAAAAAGATATTCATACCTTTTGTTATAATGGTAATCTTCAATTTGGGAGTTTATTATTTGACATTCGGTAAAAACTTTGGTGGAGGATATTCACCACATGTGGGGATACTGTTAATTTCAGGATTATTGCTCGGGCCATATGGGGCTATAGGTGCAGTTGCTGGAAATTTTTTATGTGATTTGGTTAGAGGATATACTTTATCAATAGCTTTATCATCAGCTATTGTAGGTTTTGGAGTGTCTTATTTGGCATATAAATTATGGTACAATAACTTAAACGATAAGATTAAAATAACAAAACCAAGATTAGACAACACAACTCACGTTCTTTTATTCATCATGATTATCCTTATTTGTGCAGCATTATATGCAATATCGCATGTTAAGTTAGTTTATCTAATTTATCCAGATAATATACCTATTGTTTCTAAAATTGGAGTTAGTTACTTTGTCAATTTCATTAATTCTTCATTCATGTTTGGAATAATTGGGATATGGTTATCAAAACATTTCAACTTTTTTGAAGTTCCTAAAAAATCCAATAGGCAAGAACCCGGAAAAATATATCTGATTTTAGGATGCTTACTAATTCTTTTCACTGTGATGACTTTAATTATAGATAGCATTCTTAATTTAACAAATTCAATTGTACTCGTTGAATTGCTTGTACTTATGGTATTGTTATTTGCTTATTTAACAAAACCTTTCACTTCAGATATTTCTGAAGTTGATTCAAATTCAATCCCTGAAAGCATAATGAATCGTTTTTTAATAATTATTTTAATTCTCACCATTATTGGATTAGCCATTTCGTCTGACTCAGTTTTGATTAAGTTGGCTGATGTTTATCTGTCAGGTACTGCTGAAGATGTGGTTATATCAATGTTATTGATAACAGATGGATTATTGCTTGTATTTCTAATTCCTTCACTTTCTGTTTTGAGATATGTTGAAAATAAAGTTATTGAACCTATTTCCAAATTTTCTAAAATTGAAAATTTTGTAAAAGAAAATCAAAAAATCGAATCAGAAGGTTTGCTTAACATCTATTCTGAATATATGGACAATGATGATGAGATTGGAGTTTTAGCCAGAAGTTATTCTGATCTGATCAATCATAATAATTATTACATTGAAAATATTCAAAAGATTGAAGGTGAAAAGGAGCGCATTAAAGCGGAGCTTGATATTGCAACTAAAATCCAACAGTCAAATCTTCCATTAGAACCAATTGACAGGCAAGATTTTATTGTTAATGGATATTCCCATCCTGCAAAGGAAGTTGGTGGAGATTTCTTTGATTATTATGAATTGGATGAGGATAATTTGGCTATTGTTATTGGAGATGCGTCAGGCAAAGGCGTTCCCGCAGCATTGCTTGCAACAATTACTCAAGTCATGATTAAACAATTGCTCAAGCACGAAAAGAATCCTTCAAAGATATTATACTCACTCAACAACCAGTTATATGAGAACAACTCCGAAGTAATGTTTATCACATTATGGCTTGGAATTTATAATAGGAATACTCATAAATTAACATTTGCCAATGCAGGACATAACCCTCCATTAATCAAACAGGACAATTCCTTTGAATTTTTAAAATTGGATGAAGGGCTTGTATTGGGAATAATGGAGGATTTTGAATTTAAAAATGAGGAAATTATTTTGGATTGTGAACTTGTTGCATACACTGATGGAATAACTGATGCCAATAATAAAGATAATAAGATGTATGGCGAAGAAAGATTAATTGATTTCTTCAATAATCATAAAAATGATAATGATCCAATCAAACCATTACTTGAAGATATTGATAGTTTTATTGATGGTCAAGAGCAATTTGATGATATGACCTTGCTGTATTTAAAGATTAAAAATGATTAAGTTAGTATATGTTGATGTTAGTGAATTGGATTTGAGAAAATCCTATTGGTTATTACCTCAAAATCGTAAAGATAAAGTTGATGGGTTTAGATTTGATAAGGATAAAAAACTTAGTTGTGGTGCTTATTTACTTTTGAAAAAATTATTGAATGAAAAAAATATAACTCAACCTTCTTTTAAATTTAAAAAATATGGTAAGGCATACATATCCAACCATGAAAATATTCATTTCAATCTAAGCCATTCAGGTAAAATTGTTGTGTGTGCAATATCTGATATGGAAGTTGGTGTTGATGTCGAATATAATGACCCAACAATTGATTTAAACATAGCAAAACATTACTTCTATAACTCAGAATATGAAAATATCATGAACTCCAAAAATCCTTCAAATGAGTTTTTCAAATACTGGGTTTTAAAGGAAAGCTACATGAAATACACTGGATTAGGATTCCACCTACAATTAGACAGCTTTGAAATATTAATTAATGATGAGATTAAACTTAAAAATGATAAAAACAACTTGAAATTTAACTTATTTGATATCAATGGCTATAAATTAGGAATTTGCTCAAAATATAATATATGTGGACCTGTTAAATACAAAATGTGTGATTTATATCCTTAAAAAATTAAATTAAAGATTATCTATTTTTTTAACAATTATAGAACATTGCAATATGATGAACCAATAATCGAAAGTATGAATCATGTATTCTAGCAGAGGCAGGTATTCCAAAAGATTAATATATTATTATAAAAATATATTAGTATACAAATATACATTGAATTTTTTTGGAAGTGATTTTGAATGGCAACAACAATTAGGATAAATGAAGAGATTAAACAATTGTTGAAATTGAAAAGTGTTGAAACTGGAATTACACAATTGGATTTGGCAAACAAATACATTTTAAAAGGTCTTAAGGAGGATGACACTCCAACTAATGTAATGAGCATTAGTGATATTGAAGCAATGTTGTCTTTTGATAAACCAGAAGGAGATAAAAATTTAGAAAAATTAGATGGAGTTTTACACTCTGATGTGCCAACCAACAGTGTAGAATTAAAAAAAAGTAGTTACAGATAAATATGATATTTTTAGACAGCACATACCTGATTGGATTGATGATTGATAATGATGATTATCATGAACAGGCACATCAACTAAGACCCATCATCGACAAAGAAAGAAAA
>CAZOYH010000087.1:0-7085 GCA_964583995.1 uncultured Methanobrevibacter sp. | reverse complement strand
TAGGAGCTACCTTTTAGATAAATGGATGTGTGATTATGGTTAAAGTTATTCATACTAGTGGAAAACGTAAAACAGCTATCGCAAGAGGTACTGTTCGTGAAGGAACTGGTAAAGTTAGAATTAACAGAATTCCTTTAGAACTTTATTCTCCAGAGCTTGCTAACTTAAAATTACAAGAACCATTAACCTTAGCTGGAGACTTAGCTAATGAAGTGGATATCAACATCCACGTTATTGGTGGTGGAGTAATGGGTCAAGCTGAAGCTGCACGTATGGTAATTGCAAAAGGACTCGTCCAATGGTCACAAGATATGGATTTAAAAGAAAAATTCATTCAATACGACAGAACCATGTTAGTTGGTGACCCAAGACGTTCAGAACCTAAAAAATACGGTGGTCCTGGAGCAAGAGCACGTAAACAAAAAAGTTACAGATAATCTCTGTAATTTTATATTTTATTTAATTAAAAAAGATGATATAAATGATTCCTATTAGATGCTTAAGTTGTGGAAAACCGGTTTCTGCTCTTTTTGATGAATACAACAAAAGAGTGGCAGATGGTGAAAAGTCAAAAGATGTTTTAGATGACTTAGGTTTAACTAGATACTGTTGTAGAAGAATGTTAATTTCTCATGTGGAAACCTGGGAATAGATTCTACAATTGTATTGGGATATTTTTTAAAATAAATCTTGGTAAAATAAATGCCTAAAAAATGGAGTAATATTCATGGATGTTGAAAAAAAATTAACAAGGTTTGAAAGAGCTAGACTTCTCGGAGCTAGAGCAATTCAAATATCTATGGGAGCTAAACCATTAGTGGAAATTAAAGATTCCTTAGATCCAATTGACATAGCTTACGAAGAACTCAAAGCTGGAGTTTTACCATTAGATGTTATTAGAGATGAATAAATAGTTGTTATCTATTTATTTCTAATAATTTATTTAAAAAAATAAAAAATACCAAAATAACTCTATAAAGAAACTTACTGATTTTTTTAAGAGTATAGATTATTTTGGTAACAAATTAAATGACACTGAGGTGTTCTTTTTGGATAGTATAATAGAAGATGTCCAAGTTCGAAAGATTTTGGATAGCAGAGGAAACCCTACTATAGAAGTAGATGTGATAACTTGGAATGGTTCAGGTAGAGCCGCTGCACCAAGCGGAGCAAGTACTGGTTCAAGAGAAGTAGTATCTTTTCCGGAAGGTGGAGTGGATATGATAGTAAGTGAAATGGAAGATTTAATTGCTTCTGAGCTTATTGGAATGGACGCACAGGACATTACAACTATTGATGAAGTATTAAGGGAAGTCGATGGAACAGATAATTTATCTGCTATTGGTGGTAATACTACTGTAGCTATTTCCATGGCTGTAGCTAAAGCTGCTGCTTCTTGTTATAGTCTACCATTATATAAATACATTGGTGGTAATTTAGTTAATGAATTACCATATCCTCTCGGTAATATGATGAACGGTGGAGCACATGCAGGTGTTAATGCACCGGATATTCAAGAATTTTTGGTTGTTCCGATTGGAGCTACTAATATGGTTGATGCTATATTTGCAAATGCTTCTGTTCACAAAAGGCTAAAAGAGTTAATACAAACTAAAGACTCTAATTTTACCGGAGGAAAAGGTGATGAAGGTGGATGGGTACCTAATATTTCAAATGATGCTGCTTTAGAAATACAGGCAAAGGCCTGTGAAGAAGTAGGGGATGAATTAGGACTTGAAATCAGGCCTTCACTTGACATGGCTGCTTCTGAATTGTGGAGCAGTGATGAGCAAAAGTACGTTTATGCTCAAGACGGTGTTAAAAGAGACACCGGAGATCAAATTGATTTCGTAAAAGATATTATTGATACTTATAAAATGTTTTATGTAGAAGATCCATTTGACGAATCTGACTTTGAAGGATTTGCCGAACTAACTTCTAAAGTAGGAGATAAGTGTCTTATTTGTGGTGACGATTTATTTGTAACAAACAAAGAAATCCTAGCTAAAGGTATTGAAATGAAAGCGGCAAATGCTATTATTATCAAACCAAATCAGATAGGTTCATTATCTGAAACTTACGCTACTGTAAAACTTGCAAAAGAAAATAATATTGTACCTGTTGTTTCCCATAGATCCGGTGAAACTACTGATGCAACAATCGCTCACTTGGCTGTTGGTTTTTCATCTCCAATGATAAAAACTGGGGCTATTGGTGGTGAAAGAATAGCTAAATTAAATGAGCTTATTCGTATTGAGGAAGAACTTCCAAATCCAAGGATGGGGAAATTCTAACAATTTAATGGAGAGAGTTTGATGTCTAAAGTAATATTAGATTATGACAAATGTGATGGTGCAGACTGCGCAGAATGTGCTGATGTTTGCCCAATGGAAGTATTAGTCCTTGAAGGTGACAAAATCGAAATTGTCAACCCTGAAGACTGTAGTTACTGTGAAGTTTGTATGGATGTATGTCCAAACGAATGTATTAGAATTGAAGATGAAGATTAAATAAAATTGTAGGTGATAATATGGTAAATGATGAACTTTTAATAGACTTAGATAATTATTTAGCTGCTGGTTTACACATTGGAACTCAACAAAAAACCAGTGACATGGAAAAATACATTTTCAGAGTAAGATCTGACGGTTTATATGTATTAGATATTCAAAAAACTGATGAAAGAATCAGACAAATCGCAAAACTTTTAGCAAAATACGACCCTGAAGATATTTTAGTAGTAGCTACCAGACAATACGGTCAAGCTCCTGTTAAAAAATTCGGTGAATTAACCGGTGCTAAAACCATTCCTGGCAGATTCATCCCTGGTACTTTAACTAACCCAAATTATGCTAAATTCATTGAACCAAAAATTATTGTTGTAACTGACCCAAGATCAGATGCACAAGCAATATTAGAATCCAAACAAAATGGTATTCCTGTTATTGCATTATGTGATACTGAAAACTTACTCAGTTTCGTTGATATTGCTGTACCTGTAAACAACAAAGGTAGAAAAGCTATCGCTTTAGTTTACTGGTTACTTGCAAGACAAATCTTAAGAGAAAGAGGAGACATTCCTGAAGACGGTGACTTAGATATTGATGCAACCGACTTTGAACTTAAATTTTAAATGAGTTAAAATGTTAAGAATGCCTGCTGTCGCCGGATCATTTTATCCGGAAAACCCTAACACTCTAAAAAAACTCATTGAGAGTTGTTTTTTAGATGATGTAAGCGTTGGTGAAATTCCAGAGCTTAAAACTTTTGAAGGAGAAGATTATCCTATAAATGTTATGGTTCCACATGCAGGTTACCAGTATTCTGGTGCAATAGCCGCACATGGCTATTGTAAATTAGTTCAAATTGGTTTTCCTGAAGTCTTTATTATTATAAGTCCTAACCATACTGGTTTTGGTAGTGAAATTTCTGTTTTCAACGAAGGTGAATGGGTAACTCCTCTTGGAGGTGTGGAAGTTGACAGCGAATTTGCAGATGAAATCATTTCACATTCAGATATTGCAAGTGCTGACTTTCAAGCTCATATCCATGAACACAGTATAGAAGTTCAGCTACCATTCCTACAATATTTTTCATCTGATTTCAAGATAGTTCCGATTACAATGGGTTCACAAACCTATGTAACTGCAAATGATATTGCAAAAGCTATTTTTGAAGCTGGAGATAAATTAAACAAATCTTACTGTGTAATTGCAAGCACAGATTTATCTCATTTTAACAATCAAGAAAAAGCCAATAAAGTTGATGGTTTTGTAATGGAAGATATTGGGGAAATGAATGAATTTAAACTTTTTGAGGAAGTTGTTCAGTATAATATCACAATGTGTGGTTACGGCCCTGTTATGGCCACAATTATTCTTTCTAAAATGTCTGGTAAAAAGGAATGCGAATTATTGGCTTATCGGACAAGTGGGGATGTTACTGGAGATTTTACTTCAGTTGTTGGTTATGCTTCAGGTATTTTTAAATGAAGGTGTATTATGATAGCTAAAGCTTCCGCTCCGGCAAAAACAATTTTATTTGGCGAACACTCTGTAGTTTATGGTGAACCAGCTATTGCAGGAGCAGTAAATAAAAGAGCATATATAACAATAAAAGAATCTGATTGTAATAAATCTATTTTTCATGCTCCAGATATTGGTTTTGAAGCTGAATTGCTGACAAGATCTAAAAAATACATCTTAAGAAAAGGAAAACCAGGTATTATTAGATATATTTTAGAATCTCTTCATAGAGCTCATGATCATTCTCCAATAGAGATAACATTAAACTCAAATGTTCCTATTGGTTCAGGACTTGGATCATCAGCTGCCGTTACTGTAGCAACCCTTGCTGCATTATACAGATATCACAATATTCGTTTTAATAAAAAATCTCTAGCTCATGACGCTCACATGGTTGAACAAGCCGTTCAGGGAGTAGCCAGTCCGTTAGATACGTTGGTTTCTACTTATGGTGGTCTTGTTTATCTGTCAAGAAATAAGAAAGTTGAGCGTTTTAAAGTTGATTTTAATGTGCCGTTTGTTGTAGGTTATACTACAAAACATGGAAATACAGGAAAAATGGTAAAAGATGTAAGAAGTCTTAAAAACAGAAATCCAAAAATCATTAATCCAGTTATTGCTTCCATGGGTAATTTAACTAATTATGCAAAACAGGCTATTTTGAAAAAAGATTTTAATAAAGTTGGAGAGTTAATGAATATTAATCACGGATTTTTAGATACAATTGGTGTAAACACATTAGAATTGTCTCGTATGGTGTATAATGCAAGAGAAGCAGGTGCTATTGGTGCTAAAACCACCGGTGCAGGTGGTGGTGGAAGTATTATTTCACTTTGCCCTGGCAGAGTTGATGAAGTGGCTGAAGCTATTGCACGTGATGACAATGTCTTGAAAATCAGATTTACTCGAAAAGGGGTTTCTTCAAGAGTTTATAAGTGATTTTGATGTTTATTTTAAAAATTGGTGGAAGCATATTAACTAATAAGGATGCTATTGAAAGCGAAGTAGATGATGAAAGCCTTAAAAGAATAGCAGGTGAAATAAAAGCTTCATTGGATAATTCGTTTAAAGAATTGATTATTGTTCATGGAGCAGGTTCTTTTGGTCATCCACCAGCTAAAAAATACAAAATCGGCGAAAAATTTGACAAGTCAGAATATCCTCAAAAAAGAATAGGATTTTGTGAAACTCAAAATGCTGTTAAAAAGTTGAACATGTTAATATGTGAAGCATTCATTGCTGAAGGAGTGCCTGTTGTCGCTATTCCTGCTTCCAGTTTCATGACAGCTACAAATAAAAGAATAACTGAAGGAAAATTGGATGCTTTTAGAAAATATTTGGATAAGGGATTTATTCCGGTTATTTATGGGGATGTTGTTTTAGACAGTGAGTTGGAAATATGTGTGATTTCAGGAGACCAGCTCATACAGTACCTGGCAATGAACCTTAATCCTGATTGCGTTGTATTGGGTACTGATGTTGATGGAGTTTACAATAAAAACCCAAAAACTCACAGTGATGCAATATTTTTCGATAAATTCACTTCACTTAAAGATTTGGATACCTTGGAAGGAACTACTAATGTGGATGTAACTGGTGGAATGGTTGGTAAAATTAAAGAGCTTTTATATTTAGCAGATTTAGGAATTGAATCTAAAATAATAAATGCTGAAGTTAAAGACAATATTTATAAAGTCTTGGAAAACGAAGATGTTAAAGGAACAGTAATTTCAAGGGGAAATTAACGCATGATTTCAGATAGAAAATTGGAGCATTTATTAATTTGTGAAAATTATGATGTTGAGTTTAAAGATAAAACCACTGGATTTGAAGATATTGAATTAATCCACAATGTTTTACCTGAAGTTGATAAAAATGAAATTGACTTATCTAGCGATGTATTCGGTAAAAAATTAAACTCACCTTTATTCATAACAGCTATTACTGGAGGTCATCCTGCTGCAAAAGAAATTAATAAACAGTTAGCAATTGCAGCTGAAAATAATGGTATTGCTCTTGGTGTTGGATCTCAAAGAGCGGCTTGTGAACATCCGGAACTGGCTGATACATATAGTGTTGTTCGTGAAAATGCGCCTGATTGTTTACTTGTTGGGAATATTGGAGCACCACAACTTAACTTAGCTGAAAAAGCAGTTGAAATATTGGATGCGGATATTTTAGCAATTCATCTAAATCCTCTTCAAGAGTCAATTCAACCTGAAGGTGATTTAGATGCAAGAGGCTACACTGACATGATTAAACAAATTACTGAGTGTGTTGATATTCCTGTTCTTGCAAAAGAAACTGGTTGTGGAATTTCAGCAGACTCAGCAAAAACATTGGTGGAAGCTGGTGTTGATTTTATAGATATTGAAGGCGCCGGCGGAACCAGCTGGGCTGCTGTTGAAACATACCGTGCTGAAGACAGATATCTAGGTGAAATATTTTGGGATTGGGGAATTCCAACTGCAATAAGCACTGCTGAAGTTGCTAGTGCAGTAGATGTTCCGGTCATTTCATCTGGCGGAATCAGAACAGGTCTAGAGGCTGCCAAAGCCATTGCTCTTGGAGCCGATGCTGTTGGTATGGCTTTACCATTTTTAAAGAACAGTGCTTCTCAAGATAACTTAAACACATTTATTCAAAGATTCAATGATTCCTTAAGAATTGCTATGTTTTTAGTGGGAGCTAATAATATTGAAGAATTGAAACAGTCTAATTTGGTCATTCGTGGAAAAACAAGAGAATGGTTAAATGAGAGAGGAATTAACACAAAGAATTATTCAAGGAGATAAAACATGAGCGTTGAAGTAATCGCTATTGGTGGATACCAGGAAGTCGGGAAAAACATGACTGCCGTTAAAATTGGCGAAGACGTAATTATTTTTGATATGGGTATTCACTTAGACAGAATAAGCATGCACGAAGATACAGATATCGATAGAATGCATAGCTTAGATTTAATCGAAAGGGGAGTTATTCCAGACGACACATTAATGAAGGATGTGGATGGAAAAGTATATGGTATCTTATGCTCTCAAGGTAACTTGGAACTAATTG
>CAZOYH010000086.1:0-7104 GCA_964583995.1 uncultured Methanobrevibacter sp. | reverse complement strand
ATTCTGTAATATCTGAAGTACTCAAATCAAAAATAATGGGTGAATATCATGAAAAAGAAAATGATTAGTCTTTTTACTGGTGCTGGTGGGCTAGATTGGGGATTTCACAATTCTAATAATTATGAGTTAATTGTTTCTAATGAAATCTTAAAACCACATCTAAAAACATATACAGATAATCATAATATTCCTCTTGAAGAAATTCAAAATTATAATAATGAAATAGGCGTTTCCGTTTGTGGAGATGTTCATGAATTAAAAGTTTCTAATCAGACTGATGTAATCATGGGTGGCCCGCCTTGTCAAGATTTTTCTGTTTTAAGAGGAAGTGACAACAGAGCTGGATTTACTGTTACACGTGGGAAATTGTATGAACAATATTTAAGAATTTTAAAATCCAGCAATCCTGATATTTTTATTTTTGAAAATGTAGTTGGAATGGTTTCAGCTAATAAAGGAGCAGCTTATCAAGCTATTCAAGACGATTTTATAGATGCGGGTTATGAATTAATTTACAATGATATTTTAAATATTGCTGATATTGGTGCTCCACAAGCTAGAAAAAGATTAATTATTATTGGTCTTAAAAAAGAATTAGTTAGTGATGAAGTTTATCCTATTATTAATAAGTATTTTTTTAATCAATTATTAAACAAATATCCTATTACACCTTTAGAAGTATTTGAAGGTAAAATATTAACTGATTTAAATGAAGAATATGTTAAAATTATTAAAGCATATGAACATTCAATGGATGGTATTGACAATGAATCTGCTAGTAAATGGGTTGATGAGTATCAAAGTTTAGATTTTGATATACTAAAAGATTATTTTAAAGCGAATAACATTGAAAATGTTAGTGATGATGAATTTAAAAATGCTATGAATAAACATAAAGAAATTTTAAAAATTCTTGGATTTTTAGATAAAAAAGTTGATGAACAACAGTTTTTGGATGATTCTAATAATCGTGGAAGAAGAAATAGAAAAGTAATTGAAAGAATGCATCATATTCCTCCTTATTATAATTTTAAAGCTGTTGATAATACTGAATGGAAAGTTAAAGGTCTTATGAGCAATATTTATAAAAGAATCCATCCTTTAAAACCTTCACCAACAATCATTGCATATGGTGGTGGTGGAACTGATGGATATCATTATGAATATGATAGACAAGGTTTAACTAATAGAGAAAGAGCTAGATTACAGACATTCCCAGATAATTATCTATTTAATGGAAAATATTCTGAAATTAGAGCTCAAATTGGAGAAGCTGTACCTCCAATAGCTAGTTATTGGATTGAAAAAGCGGTTACTGAAATTTTAGATTTGGTTAAGGATTGAATTATAAATCATTTAAATTAAAACTACCAATAGGTTTTATTTTAAGTGGTTTAATTAAACTTTTTTTAATGTGAAAACGAGGTCTTACTCCTCTTTTTTGCTGATCTCTAAATGTTTCATTTCTATTCATTGAGAAATTATAAACACTTTCATTAGGTATTAGATAAACATCAAAGCGACCATCATATACTTCATTTGGATAAAAATCCATAAAATAAAGTTCATCCCATATTGATCTGGGTCCAAAGGATGTTAAATCATCTTTCACACTTGTTGCTTTTATTTGTATTCTTGAATGTGTTTTTGGGTTGTAACAATCAAAAGAGCTATGTTCAATACCAGATACATTATTTACTCTCCAACAATCATAAACTAAACAAAATATCAATTCACTGATTTCTGGAAAATTAAGCCTTCTGCATCCATATTCATTTAATTTGGTAGATAATTTGTTCCATAAATTATACATTTGTAGTAAACTTTTACTATCACTTTTTTCAACAATTTCTACTTCAGCACAATAATGTTTCCCATCTAAAATTAGCTCTTTAATTTCTCTTTTCTTAATCTTATTTATTTTTCTCTTCGGTATAATATTGTTTCTATTATCAAGTTTTTACTTTTAACTTATAAGTTATAACTTATAACTAATAACTATTAAAAAAATAATATAGAAGTTATAAGTTCTCAATAACTTCCTTACTTTTTAAAATGTTGTTGAAGTTGTTCAGCTCAATTATCGCAGTGTCAATATTTTTTAATAATTCTAAATCAAGTGTTCCTTCTCCTAATGTAATATGCTGGTCTTTAATACCATTGTTATCATTTAAATGACAATAGCTAATATTTTTCAACTCAAGCATCTCTTTTAGGTTTCCGCATGTATTTCCATGACCAGTATCAATTGTCAAACTGCAGCCTGTTTCTTCCTGAATCATTTCTATTTCTTCAACCTTGTTTCCTAAAAACGCTTCACGAACAGGCATGTTTTCTACTGAAATTTCGACATTTGTATTGTCCATTATCTCTCCAACACTTTCCACTGCCATTTCAAGCGCCCAGTTTCTGAGACGTGGTTCGTTTCTTCCGATTTTTCCCGGATGCACTGTTATTGTTTTTGCACCAATTTTTTCTGCATATTCACCACAGAATATCATTTGACGAACGCTTTCCTCTCTTATTCCCTTGTTAATACTGGCAATATTTATGTCTACAGTTGCTGCATGCATTCTAATGTCCAGTCCACAGTCTTTAAACTCAAGATTGTCTTTAGTGTAGAATGGATCTTCTGCAAGTATCTCGATTATTTCAAAGTCGTGTTTTTTGGCCAAATCAATGATGTAGTTGTGGTCTTTCATCAATAGTGCCAGTGTTGTAAACCCTAATTTCATAGTTTATATATTTGTTTTCAATAAGTATAAAAACTCTATACTAAATATATAGTTATATTAAAGGGAAGTTATACAATGACAGAAATAAATATGGAAATTCTAAAAAAACAGAATATGAATCTTTCAGATAAGATTTATATTTTCGATACAACACTTAGAGATGGTGAACAGACTCCGGGTGTTGCCTTAACAGTTGATGAAAAAATCCAAATTGCAACTAAGCTCAACAATTTGGGTGTAGATAAGATTGAAGTTGGTTTTCCGGCTTCATCTAAAGGCGAAATTGAATCTGCAAAAAAAATCAAGTCATTGGATTTGGAATCTACCCTTGTTGGATTGGCTCGTTCACTTTCATCAGACATTGATGCTGTTTTGGATGCTGATTTGGAGTATATTCATACATTCATTGGAACTTCCCCGTTGCACCGTGACTATAAGCTTCACATGTCAAAAGAAAAAATTATTGAAACTGCAGTCAATGGTGTTGAATATGCTAAAGATCATGGTCTGACTGTTGAGTTTTCAGCTGAAGATGCAACAAGAACAGAAAGGGACTTTTTGTTTGAAGTTTTCAATGATGTTGTTGATGCAGGAGCCGATTTTTTGGATGTTCCCGATACTGTTGGTGTTTTAACTCCTGTTGTCACTCATGAATTGATAAGTGATATTAAAAGTAATTTCAAAACTCCTATCAGTGTTCATTTCCACAATGATTTTGGTCTTGCAACTGCAAATACCTTAACTGCTATTGAATGTGGTGCCAATCAGGCTCACGTTACTGTTAACGGTTTGGGTGAGAGGACAGGTAACTGTTCTTTAGAGGAACTGGTTATAACTCTAAAAGTTGCTTATGGAATAGATTTAGGTCTTGATACTACAAGATTATACAGCTTATCTAATTTGGTTGGTCGTTTCACTGGTGTCAAAATGCCTGTTAACAAGCCGATTGTCGGTGACAATGCATTTGCTCATGAATCTGGTATTCATGTTCATGGAATTTTAAACAATTCTTCCACTTATGAACCAATTTCTCCAGAGATGGTTGGTCATTCAAGACGTATTGTTTTAGGCAAACATACGGGTGCCAATGCATTAAAAGCAAAACTAAAAGATTATCATATTGATTTGGATGACGATCAATTTTGTAAAGTTTTTGATGAAATTAAATCTTTAGGTGATAGTGGTAAATGTGTTACTGATGATGATTTGGTTGCTATTGCTATTACTGAGTTATCTTCAGCACGTGAAACTCCTATTGTTTTAAAGGGTTTGGGCCTTTCATCTGGTGGTGGTGTTTCACCGACCGCTACTGTAAAGCTTGAAATTGATGGTGTACAAAAAGAAACTGCAAGTACTGGTGTCGGACCCGTTGATGCTGCATTAAATGCTATTAGACAACTAATTCAGGGTACAATGGATATTGAGCTTGAAGAATATAATTTGGAAGCTATTACTGGTGGTACTGATGCTTTAGCAGAAGTATTTGTAATTAGTTCAGATTCTGACGGTAATAAATCAACTGGCAGATCCACTAATCAGGATATTGTCATGGCCAGTATTTTGGCTGTTTTGGATTCAATTAATAAATTGTTATTGATTAAAAGGACTCAATTAAATTAAATTTTTATATATTATTTAATTTTTTTTATTATTTTATTTTTTTGTTTAGTTATTTATATATTATTTTTTATTTTTTTGAATTTTGTTCATTAATTCTTAGGCATTGTTTACTAATTTTAACATTAGATGTAAAATTTTATATACATCGGTTTACTATCTTTAATATGGTGAGATTAATATGGAGAATAATACAATTTTTGTAGGTAGTAAACCTGTAATGAATTATGTTTTAGCTGTTGTAACACAATTTAATGAAGGCTATGATAGCGTTCTTTTAAGAGCTAGAGGAAAAGCTATTAGTCGTGCTGTTGACACTGCTGAAATTGTTAGAAATAGGTTTGTACCTGAGTCTGATGTTACAGATATTCAAATTTCAACAGAAGAAATTGAAAACTTTAACAATGAAAAGACTAATGTCTCTATTATTGAAATTTTAATTGAAAAGAATAATTAGATTTCTTTTCAATCAAATTTCTTTAAAATATTTTTCTCAAATAAATATTTACTAAGTAAAATGTTTGAAGTACCTTTGCCGTGTGCTTCTATCTTATTTTTTTTAATTGCTTTTAAAACACTGTCAATATCCTTTTCACAATCGATTAAGCTAAAGCAATCACCTACAAACTTATAATAATGAGCGTCACTTGCCCCAAGGGCTGGTATTTTTTCTTTTTTTGACAGTTTTTTTGCTTTGCGGTTGCAGTATCCTAGGATAAATCTTGCATTTCTTGTCTCTATTGCATCAATTTTTAAATCTTTATAGTCATCTTTACATAGTAGACCATGTCTGTAAAAACAATAGGGATGGGGAATTATTGCAAGACCACCTAAATCATGAATTCTCTCTATAGTATCTTGGGGTGTAAGGTCACGAGGTACATTTTCCTCACATCCAAAACCAAGAATATGACCTTTTGTTGAAGAAATTTCAATGGATGGAATTGCAAGTATATCTGTATTTCTTGTTTTTTTAATAACTTCACTGGTTGCATCTACAGTATTGTGATCACTAATTGCAACAATGTCAATTTTTCTTTTTTTTGAAATTTTTAAAATGTCATCAATTTTTGAATTTGAGTCTGGTGAATATTCACTGTGTATATGTGAATCCATCTTAAGCATTATAATCTTTCCAAAATTGTTTTTATTAATCCAATTGTGCCTGTCATCATTACATCTCCTCCAGGAGCCGCATGATGCCAGTCAAGATTTGTCTTTTCAATAAGTTCTCTTTTCGGACCGCTCACAATAACTTTTTCAATTTTTGAGATTGGGTTTAGAACATGTGCGCCATGGCCATGGTCTTCATGGACTTCTTCGTGGGTAATTTCACCTGATGCTAATCTTTTCATGTATCTTTCAAGGGATTCTCCAGTAAGACTTGAGGTATGATGTTCAAATACTCCCTGGATTTTACCGTCTTCTATTGATGCTGCTGTAGTATGTCCATTACCAATATCAATAACAATAAAGCTGTTTAATTTTAAAGCCACTTCATCATAACACATTCCAGCTATTGATGCAAATTTAGTATCCATTATAAGTGGCAAATCTTCTATTCCTTCATTTTTAATTGTTCTAGCTACTGCCTGCATCCTTGTAAAGTATTCCGGCAAATCATCGATAAATCCGAATTCCAGAGGGGATATAGGTTCTTTTACTTTTTCACGGATTTTTTCAAATCTGAAATCCCTGTCTCCCATATTTTCATTGTAACCATGATCTTGTACAGCTATTGCAATTTTATCAAAATCAAACTCTAAATCGTAACCAAGTAAAAATTCTGATAGTTTTTTAATGTTGATGTCCCCTAAAGTGATTTTTGTATAGTCCCTGTAATCTTCGTTTTCTTCGGCAATTTCGATACCTATTGCCTTTACCTGTTCCAAATCGTCACGAATTGTTCTTGCACATGTCGGCTCCATTACAACTTTATATCCTTTTTCCATGTGTTCAAGGATACTTCTTTTAATTTTTCCTCCACCCATTATTTCTCCATTGAAATATATGTCATTTTCGATTTCTCTCATTTTCTGTGACACATATAAGTGTGGGGAGGGAAGTACAAGTTTTATTGAATTTTCCAGTTCCTTTTCGGTATCATAAATCATTATGTCTTGTGTTCCAGTTCCAACATCAATAGCTAAAATTCTCATGATTTTAAATTGTTTTTTATAATATTAATAATTAAACTGTACAATTTTGTACAACAAAGCTTTAAATAGTACATTGTATTATCTATTATTATGACTTATAAAATTGAATTATCATCAGATGAGGTACCAAAGCAATGGTACAATATGCTTGCAGACTTACCTGTTGAACTTCCTATGCCTAAAAACAGTGAAGGAAAAGATCAGATTGCTGCATTGCAACTTGCGTTTACTAAAGCAGGTTTAGAACAGGAATTTGCTACCGACCGCTATATTAGCATTCCTAATGAGGTCCGTGAATTATATATGGAAATGGGAAGACCATCTCCTTTGGTTAGAGCTAACAAACTTGAAGAATATTTAAATACTCCTGCTAAAATTTACTTCAAAAGGGAAGACTCTTCCCCAACAGGTTCACACAAGTTAAATTCTGCTATTCCTCAAGCATACTTTGCTAAAAAAGAAGGTGTAGAAAGATTAACTACCGAAACAGGTGCAGGCCAATGGGGAACTGCATTATCCCTTGCATGTAAGTTACTTGACGTTGAATGTACAGTATATATGGTAAAAGTTTCTTATAATCAAAAACCTGACAG
>CAZOYH010000085.1:0-7189 GCA_964583995.1 uncultured Methanobrevibacter sp. | reverse complement strand
ACGCTTTGGAGAGGCATTCGGATACCTTATGCTTGCAACCACACTTGCTGTAGGTCTGGGTCCATACATCAGTGGCATGTTATACGATACAGTTGGTCCGCAGGGCTGTTTTCTGGCAGCCAGTATCTTTTCAGGACTTGCTTTGGTATTCATAAGCCAGGTTGATGTAAGCGAATATGATCCAGTAAATAATGAGGTTGTAGCTGAGGAAAATTCATATTCAACATTTGAAAAGATTTTTGAAAAAGGCGCAATACCTGTTTCACTTTTTACAGCCCTTACAAGCTTGGGTTATGTTTCAATACTGTCATTTTATAGGCTGTATGCAGTTGAAGTGAATCTGACAGGCATTTTTTCATGGTTTTTCATAATATATATGATAGTTTTAATTGCCTCTAGGCCTGTTGCAGGCAAAATTCAGGACAGACATGGTGATTTGATAATCTGCGTGGTCGGCATTGTCGCCCAGTCCATCGGGTTATTGCTGATTGCAGCATATCCGTCTAATGTTACTGTTGTAGTCTGTGCGGTATGTGCTGCTTTAGGATTTGGAACACTCAATTCAGCATGTACAACTATCGTTACAAGAAACACTCCACCAAACCGCCGTTCCTATGCGGTTTCAACATTCTATATTTTCTGTGATGCAACAATGGGCTTTGGACCTGCACTTCTCGGATGCTTTGTAACTGCATCAAGCGGTTATGCTCCGGTTTATTTCATATCTGCAATAATAACATTCATGGCTTTGCCGATATGTGTGTATTGGTTGTATGTTCACCCTAAAAATTGTTTTTAAGTTTTCTTAGATGTTTTTTAAGTTTGCTGTCCTTTGAAGTTGATTCATTGTCCTGAAGTTTCTCATTTTCAGCTTCTAGTTCTTTGACCTTTTCTTTTAATTCATCTATCTGACCGTAATATTCATTGAATAATGTAAGCCTTTTGTCGAAATAATTTTCATCAAAACTGATATCATCATCAACAAATCCTCTATCTTCAAGTATTTTAATTAAAACGTCTCGTGAAGTGGAATAATCATGAACATCTGATTTATATTTAGCTTCGGCTTCACTCATGACACTGCTCCTTTCATAGATTATCCAGATGTCATTGCCCGATCCAGTATAGTCAGCTAACTTTGATGGGAGGTAAGGGTTGATTTTAAAATTGTCTTTGGTTACAAGGTCATTTGCAAGCAGAATATCAAATTTTGTTGTCAGATTTAAAAATTCAAGATATTCGACAATGTCCTGAATAATCATATTGTTTTCAATGTCAAGACCATTGGTAATTTCTTTTAGAAATCCGGGGTTTTGAACATACATGTGAAATTTGATTTTATCCTTGTATTTATGATTTAATGAGTCAAATGCATAAAATATTGACTCAAAATTTCTATTGGCATAATAGGCACCGAAATAGGCAATGTTAATGTTATTCTTATCAATGTTAACATCTGTTTCGTTAATATGATAATATTTCCCGTCCAATGTTGGAACTGGTGTTATCCTTGATTTTTTCATCACCATGTCATAAACGTCAACAGGAAGCTGTGCGAGCATTACCTCACGTTGGTTTGTGTTGGTAAAGACGATTTCATCAGCAAATAGATAGGTTAAATACTCCACAATAAAATAGAGATTTGTGGGATTTTCTATAAGAGGATAATCGCCTAATTTGAGTATTTTGCCGTTTATTTTATCAATATATTCAGGATTGTCCAGTTTATCGTATCGTTTTTCATTGAAAATGGTATAAAGCATAGGGTCTGAAAATTCCGCACTCCAGAAAACATCGGGGTGTTTAAATTTGTATTCCAGTGCCAGAAAGTGATTTGCAAGTCTCCAGCAGATGCTTGAAATTCTTTTATAATTAGTGTTTTTCTTTTCTATTTCTTCCATTGCCTTTTCTATAAATTCAAAGATGGTTTGGATGTAGTCTGTTGGTTTGCCGTTCATTTCAATGATGATTTTATTGTTAATGTATTCGTCGGTAAAGTCAGCCAGTTTGAAAAATGAATTGTATTCGCTGTCACTTACAACAATATCGACGCTCTTTTTATCAGCTAGAATCCTTTTTGCCTGTACAATTCCTGAAACATCATCTGATGGAGGAAATAAATAGCTAATTATAAGATTTTCACAGGAGCTGTTATCACTCATAGACTCACCATTTAATATATTTCAGTTTCAAATATAATAAATGGAAGGTTAAATCATGAAAAAACTGGCAATATTTGATTTTGATGGAACACTGTTCAATACTGTTGATGATGTTATTATTAACTTTAACGTGGCATTAAAGGCCAACGGTTTTCCAACATTGACACGTGAAGAGTATATTGAGCGTTTAGGTGGAAACATTGATGAGATTGTTTCATTGATTTTGAATGATAGAAACACTCCTGAAAACATTGAACTTATCAAGAGGGAATATGGGAAACTGTATGCTGATTCTAAAAAGGAAAATTCCAAACCCTTTCCGGATGTACTGGATCTTTTAATGGATTTGGAAAGAAAAGATGTTTTAATAGCCATTAATTCAAACAGGACAACTCCCTCCATTAAACAATTTGTTGAGAAATATTTGCCAGATATTGATTTTTTGGAAATTGAAGGACATAATTTGGATTATCCGTCAAAACCGTCTCCTTTTGGTGTAAACAGGATAATTGAAAAGGCAGGTGTATCTTTGGATGAGGCAATATATATTGGTGATTCTAAAACAGATATCAAAACAGCCCAAAATGCTGGAATTGACTGTGTCATTGTTAAATGGGGTTATGGAAATCAAAAGGACTATGAAAATGAGTATATTATGGGTGCTGTAGACAGCATTTGTGAGATACTCAACTATTTTTAGGTCATGATTAATTTTAATATAGTTCAATATTGCTTTTAACTCATTAAATTGCTTTTATTTTAAAATTAAAGAATAGAAAATTTAATAAATCATTAAATACAATTAATATTATGGATATTGAATATATTAAACAAAATTATAGATTTGAGACTCTTACAGATGAACATGATTTGTCTAATTTTGAGTGTGATTCTGAAGATTTGACTAATTTTCTTAAGGATGATGCGTTAACTCAACAAAATAGGAAATTGAATTTGACAAAATTGATTATGTGTGATTCTGAAATCATTGGTTACGTTTCATTATTAACCGATACAATTCCTTTAAAAGATATTCGCGATGAAGAAACTAGAAAGGATATTAAAGATCAACTAAATATCACATCTAAAAAGAGAAAGTTGCCAGCTATTAAAATTGGGCGATTGGCTATTGATAAGAAATATTCCAAACAAGGTTTAGGTTCTGAAATATTGATGAGTATCCTGTTCAATATTAAAAATCTAGCTGAAAATAGTGTTGGTTTAAGGTTTGTTACTGTTGAAGGCTATGCAAAAGCCTATACTTTCTATGTGGAACATAATAATTTTATAAATTTAAAAAAAGATGACAAAAAAATAAAAGAAGAACTAGATATCATAATAGAACGAAATCCAGAGCAAACATTCTATTTGTATCTTGATTTGAAAGTTCTAGAATGAAACTTTTCTAGCAGCATCATACCTCTTTTTGAATTCTTTGTCCTTTTCACTAAGAGGTTCAGCCATTCTATTTAAAAAATCAGATGCTTCTTTACCGTATAATGTTGGTGTATCACCGATTGGTTTTGCCATGTTTTTCACCTCTTTAATTTATAATTTTCATTTTGTTGGTAGTTATTTAAATAATTACTGTTTTTTTGACTTCAATATTTTAAATTGGATGCAATAATGATTTAATTTAATAATTTCTTTTGTTCTTATGGTTGGTTATGTTTAATCATATGTTAGGGTATAACTATTTTTAATTTAAATTTCAAAATAATAATTATGTTATTCGTACACTACCCAAAATGTTCAACCTGCAGAAAAGCCAAAAACTGGCTGGATGAACACAATATAGAATATGAATCAAGACACATTGTAGAAGATAATCCCACTGCTGAAGAAATAGAATTATGGTATAACAAATCAGGTCTGCCACTTAAAAGGTTCTTCAACACAAGCGGTAAAATCTATAGGGAAAACAAGCTTAAGGACAAAATTCCTGAGATGTCCGAGCAGGAACAGTTTGATATTTTGGCAACAAACGGAATGCTTGTCAAAAGGCCGATTGTTGTCGGTGATGACTTTGTTCTGGTTGGTTTTAAGCTTAAGGAATGGGAAGAAAAATTATTATGAATAATTATTTTAACAAGTCCCTAAAGAGTATTAACTGGTGTAATTAATGGTTGAAATTTCAGTTATCATACCCTGTTATAATGTTGCAGAATATGTTGGTGAGTGCTTGGACAGTGTCATCAATCAGACATTCACTGATTTGGAGATTCTATGCATTAACGATGGATCAACTGATGATACATTAACTATTTTAGAGTCTTATGCTGAAAAGGATTCAAGAATTAAGATATTCAGCCAGGAAAACAAGGGTCTATCTGCATCAAGAAATTTCGGCATGGATGTTGCCAAAGGCGAATATATAGCATTCATTGATGCGGATGACTATTTTGACCTAACTACTTTTGAACAGCTGCATGGCCTTTCTGGGGGGGGGCGGAATCTGGATGTCATATTCTTCAAGCTGATTGACTTTTGTGATGATACAAAAGAGATGTATAATCGACCTTATTTTGATATGAAGTTTTTAAAGGATGCCGTTGGGGATAATGTATTTTGCTGGAAGGACATATCAGATATACTTTTAAGACTATCTGTTACTGCACCAGGCAAGCTATTTCACCATGAAGTCATTAAAGACATCAGATTTCCTGAAGGGCTGATTTTTGAGGACAATCCGTTTTTCATTGAAATGATGTTTAAGGCCAAAAGTGTATATTTCCATGACAAATACTTATATTACCGTCGCATCAGGCAGGATTCAATTACACAATCCAAAACCATCAAGTTTGCTGACAGTCTGATAATCCATGATTTGATAATTGATATAATAAGAAAAAATGGTTATTGGGATATCTTTAATGAAATGATTTTAAACATGAAGCTTTCCAATGCTTATAAGGATTTTAAACTTGTAGATGATGAATACAAGCCGGAATTCTTTGAAAAAATCAGGGATAACTTTTCAAAGTGGCGGGATGAAATAATCAATGATGAGGCATTTGATGACCTTAATGACAGGTCTAAATTCATTTTTCAGTCAGTCTTTGACTGTGAGTATTGGGATGAATTTGAATTGACAGTTGATAATTTTGATTTGAGATGGCAGATAAGGGAGTATAAGAAATTCAACAGACTCGCAATGTCTTCAAATAGCTGGAAGCTGACAAAACCTCTTAGGATATTTAATAGGTTAAGGAGCGGATAAAATGCCTGAAATATCAATTGTAATGCCAGTGTATAACTGTGAAGATTATCTTGAAGATACTTTAGATTGTGTCTTTAATCAAACATTTAGGGACTTTGAGTTGATTTGTGTGGATGACGGTTCAACTGACTCCTCTCTAGATATATTAAAAGAGTTTGCAGACAATGATTCTCGTTTAAAAATCATTTCACAGGAAAATAAAGGATCAGGTGCTGCCAGAAATCGTGGATTAATTGAAAGTAGTGGTGAATATCTTTTCTTTATAGATTCTGATGATTATATTGTTCCGGATTTTTTAGATGTTTGCATTAAAAATATTTCTAAAAACGACTGTGATTTTCTCATGTTCCAGATAGCATCAATTAGGGACGGTGTGATGGATGGGGATGTGATGTTTACACCATATCAGATGAATGAAAAATTCATATTCAATTATGAGATTAATAAAACCAGTGTTATAAATTCATATTTTGCCCCATGGTCAAAATTCTATAAAAAGGAATTTTTAGAAAAGTACAATATCCTTTTTGATGAGGATTTACCTTATGAAGATGTATTGTTTCATGTAAAATCAATGATTAATGCATCAAAAATTTTATTCATTCCTGAATGCTTGTATTATTACAGGATAGACAGCCAGAATTCCCTTTCATCAGATTCAACAACACACATTAAAATATTTGATGTAGTTGAAAATGTTAGAAAATATTTAATGGATGAGGGTATTTTCGATGATTTTAAGATGGAATTTGAAAGCTTTAAAACTCAACAGGTCATTTGGCATTTGAATTTGCCGATTGATGAGGAATACTTCCTGAAAGCCAAAAGCTATTTAAAAGATGTTGACTGTCACAATAACACCATAATGAAGAATCATTTTAAAGAAATGTATGAGATAATTTATAATTGTTCTTCAATTGAGATTTGTCAAAGAAATCTGAAGATGGCCCGTCTTGAAAATGAAAACAGAATGCTGACCAACAAAAGGGACTATCACAAACGTAAAAAGGAAGAAATTGAATCCTCCAGAAGTTGGAGACTGACACAATCCTTAAGGAATTTAGGACGTAAATTCAGATAACCGTATGGTTACAAAATTCATTTATATCACCAATGTTTTAGTTTAGCTTAAGGTGATAAGAATGAATAGATATTTTGCTTTTCAGTGGCACATCCTTGATGACTGTGACCAGAGATGCAAGCACTGCTATATTTTTGAAGAAGGTGAAAAAAGCCTTGATGAAATGTCATTTGAAGATATGAGTAAGATTATCGACAATGCATTGGAAATGTGTGATGAAATAAACCATAAGCCTTATTTTGCAATAACCGGTGGCGATCCGATATTGCATCCTGATTTTTGGGGGCTGTTGGAAAAGTTAGATGATTTAAAAATTGCATACAGCGTAATGGGAAATCCATTCCATCTAAATGATGAAGTGTGCAAAAGATTGAAAGACCTAAACTGCAGACAGTATCAGATGTCACTTGACGGGCTTAGAAAGACCCATGATTACTTTAGAAAACCCGGTTCTTTTGATGAGACAATATCCAAAATCAAAACCCTGCGTGATGCTGGTATTCGCTCAAGTATCATGACAACAGTATCCAAATTAAACATCAACCAGATTCCATGGATTGTTGATGAGGTTGTGCGAAACAAGGTCGACTTGTTTAGCTTTGCAAGGTACTGTCCAAGTACACCACAGGATAGAATAACTCCACTTGAGTACAGAAATCTTTTAGAAAAACTGTGGGAGAAATTCAACCAGTATAATGATTCAAATACAATATTTTCTCTAAAAGA
>CAZOYH010000084.1:0-7241 GCA_964583995.1 uncultured Methanobrevibacter sp. | reverse complement strand
GGTTATTCCATACGCAGAAACGTGTCCGCTACTGATAAATATATGTTTAACCTCCCAATAATTTCAATAGATATTATTAATTGAGGAAACATGATTCATCACAGTAACACTCGATATTAATTATTCAAAACTTCTTTCCAGAACATTTTGATAATTGCAATGTGAAATTTAAATACAATTTCAAAAACACCACCATCAAATGTTAAATATGCACTTATTAAATCAAAAAAAAATAACCCTCAAAATATTTTAACACTACCATTATAAAACATATAGTGCAAAACAATGGGAAAAATATAAAAATATAAGCTATGTTATGAATTGAGAAGTTTTAACTCTACCAATTCTTCTTTCAATTCAGGAACTTCAACAGTCAATGCATACCACATAACTTCAAACTCAGCAGATTCATATTTATGAGTTATAATATTACGCATATCCTTAATACTACGCCAAGGACTATGATTATAATCTTCTTTAAACTTATCAGATAACCTATCTACATTTTCACCAATCTGAATAATACACATACTGCAAGATAACTGAAAAATATCATTTACAATAAATTCCTCATAACTGGAATCAAATTCATTAAGAATATTTTCAACTTTATCACAATAACCAATAATATTACCAACATATTCTAAATCTCTATCCCCCATAAATCAAAACCTCATCTTTACATATTTTTTCTAAAAATTTTTTGTTATGTGAACTGGTAGTTACAACATCAACATTACAATTTAAAGAATTTTCCAAATCATGAATAAAATCAACAAAATCAATTAAACCTTTAATTTCACCTTTGTTTATCAATAAATCAACATCAGATTCATCGGTTGCCTCACCCCGAGCATAAGATCCAAACAAACTCATGCTAGAAACACCATATTTCATTGCAATAGGTATAGTTTTTTCTTTTATTTCATCAAGAGTGTAAATCATAATAACACCAACCAATAATAAACTTAATATCCCTAGTTTAATCATTCAAAAATTCTATTCGAGGATAAAAACTTAAACATTAAATTTATGATAATACATAAACAATATGTTATATTTATCTTTTAATCCTATATAATTACTTTCAAAGAAAAATTATAAATCAATCAAAAAGAACACAAAATCCAATGCGAAGAAAAACTTGATAATTAAACCAATTGTCCTATCATATTTGACTATTTTCACAATTTTTGTTAGACTGATTATCCTATTTATACCTGATTATAACTGAATTTCGATTTAATCCCCATATTAAATATATGTTTAACATCCCAACAACAAGACACCTCAAAAAAAAGAAGAATAAAAAAAATTGATTAAAGAAAAATATAGCAATGAGGAACTTCATTAACCAAAAAAATAATTCCAATTAGATAAAAACTCCCTATTTGAATCTGACATGAAAAAATAATGAAATCATACTGACTCCAAGACAAAAAAAAGTGACTCTGAATGATGTTCTGGGAATGCTAGATGATGATAATGAAGACTGAAACATAGACAAGATAATCAACAATATCTAAACTGTTCAGACAGAAATACTGTTTTTAAGTTAATTAATTGATATAAAATCCAACATCATAAATTAGTATCTTCTATTGATATAAATTAAAGTTTAATTACTTCATCATAATAAAATATGTTTAAATATTTCTAAATAAGTATAATTTAACTTAATTATTGTTACTACATAATTAGTTCTGTCTTTTATTATAAGTCATCAAATATCATTTTGCGGCAAGTTTAGTAATGACCTATCTTAAAGACTGCAATTTAATTCAAACCCATAAAAGACATATCATCAAAATATAACTCGTCATAATACTGAGTGAATGAATTAACATTACGAGGTAACGACCTTTTCCGACCATTATTTATCATATCTTGCCAAATCTTATCTAACTCTTCTTTTGTTTTTATGCACTTTTCATAAGCCATTGCCAGTATAAATGCAGTTGTAATTAAATTCAAATCATAATCTTCAACATACTCTTTAACATCACGAAGATTATTACTGGCAATAACACCACCATTTTCACGAGTTAAAGCAATAACTGCTGCTTCACCATCACCCATAAATTCATAATCACGTTTAATATCATTGAACAATTAATGTTCACAAGACCCAACTTCCATTTGACGCACTTCAACAAATTCTAAATTAACCAACCTATTAAAGTTATCTTTAATATGCTGAGGAGTACCTTTATCTAAAATTTCATACTCCACCACTACAGGAACTATTATCCGAATAAATAACTTTTGTAAAATTCCACACTCACTTACAGCCAAAAAACAACTTAAACAGTCAGAATCATAAAATACATCTGTTTCAAACAATATCCCCATCCTCCTTAAGGGTATTATAGACCATATCCCCCCTAAAAATATTTAATAGTATCTCATCATATTTGCCACCAGTAATCATATTATTATCATATGCCATACCAGATAATGGGATTATTTTTCCTAATGAATAATTTTCATTAGTAGGCTCATATAAACTTAAATCATACCCTAAATTCCATGCAGCAGATTTAACACCAGATTTATATCTTACATAATCATCATAAGAAATTAAATTTTCTCGCCTCAATTTACACAACATTGCAGTATGACTGATTTGAAAATACTGTTCACACTTAATAATATCATTCATACCCCACTCAATAATTTCATTTCTTTTAATAAATTCATACAATCCGATATTCGGAATTAAAAGACATTCTGCAAATTTATTTGCATTTTTTTCACTTTCATCTGAAGAATTAACATTACAAACAAAAGAGTCTCGAGCATCCTCATACAACAAATGATATAACTCATGAGCAAAAGTGAAATTCTGCCTTCCTTTTGAATGTTTAGAGTTAATACAAATAACATTATCATCTTCTGTTTTACAGCAACATCCACTTAATTCATCAAGCATTGGAAACCACAATATTGTTAAATTATCAATATTTCCAATAGCACTTTGTAAAATATTTAAGGGACTTGTATTATCAATATCCCAAGATTTTCTCAGCAATTCTGCTTTATAAATTATGTCCGAATTAATCATTTTTAATTTTCCTCTCAACTTTTCTTAAATATTTCAAATAACCCATTACTTGATTCATTTTTGAAATAGCAAATAAATCAATGCTTTCATCAGATCTAAATGCCAATTTTGGAGGTTCATAGACATTGGATTTTCCTAAAAGGTACTCCGGTGAGCAATTATATAATAAACAAAGTTTATTAAAAGAAATTTCATTTAAATTCCTTTTTCCTTTTTCTATTTTAGAAATATAACTTTGATCCATATCCAAATAATTAGCCACTTGTTCCTGACTATAATTATTGTCCTCCCTCAATTTTTTTAGTCTTTCATAAACTACTACCATTATATCACCCTGGCCTTAAAAGATCCACCAAATAGTTTTAAATTTTTTTCAATGTTTCAACACAGATAATCAAATATAGTTTAAGGCATAATATAATATGTCCTAAATATTATATAAATATATGTATTAATTATGACAAAAAAGACAAAATTAAAAAATAAAATGATGTAAATAAGTAAAAACAAACAATAATTAAATTATTTACTAATAAATAAAATAAAAATTAATTAAATTAATATTTAATACTTAATAATTAATTAAATAAATAAATTACTCATATTTAATTAGTATTATATATATGACAAAACTGCTTCTCTAAGACAATAATCATATCATCAACTTAGTTTTTAAAAAATAAGAAAATGTAAAATAACACACAGACCATTTCACAATAATTACTTGCAATTCTTTTGCATTATAGTCCGAATCACCTGCAAACTTAGTAATTCACTTAATTTCCATTGGTTAGTTTTACTTAAAAGATTCCTTATTCACATAATAATGTTGCTTCCAGTCATGATACTGTTTACCTCAAAAATGTTTCTAATTTGTATCCTGATGAAAAAACATCCCCTGACAACAAACCAAGTAATTAAAACTATTTTATACATTAATCATCCAATTATAAATCCATTGTTGTATATGTAAATAATAATATACAATATAGTTTAACATGACAGCCCAACAACTTAGAGAAGAAAAATCACTTCCAATACCAAAATATATGTTTAACCGCCAAACACCAAAAAAAAATAATAAAAATACATGAACAAAAAAAAAGGAGGATTTAAAAAAAAATGTTGATTAAACAAGAAAAATATTTAATCAACAGTTTTTAAAATCTTAAGGATTTCACTCTTGTCTTTATGAGTAAATTTAGCAACAGCATCAAGAGTAAAAGTTTCCAACAAAGACTCAATAATGCCTCTTTCACCTTCACTCATCCATTTCTCTTTTCCTTCATCTCTAATCTGCGCCATTATACCTTCACATTTTTTATCCATTTCAATCATCTCCAGTAACTCATCATGTTTATCCTCATCAACATACTCCAAAATATTCAAATACATCGCAACACTAATCTCATCCAATATATCAGATGGAATAAAATCAGACTTATCCCTAATGTATTCACAAACTCTTTCAACTAAAACATCCTCACTCACACCTGTTTCAAACAATGGCAACGCCACCAAAAGCGAAGACTCCCTAAGAGTTAGCATTTCATTGTTTTCAAATTTATCAAAAATACATTTTAAATCTTTCTCTTTATTGATTTTTTTCGTTTTAATAATCTCAGGATGAAAAGTCAAATCCAAATCCGTAAACTCACTTATTTTACCTAACTTAGAAATCACAATCATCACAAGCCTCAACACAGGACGATCCTTACAAAAAACACCCATATAATAATCATATGCCTGCTTCAAATCATCACTCCTAAGCGCATTCTTCTTAAACTCAAAAATCATAATCTTTCCCGATTTGGTTAAAACCTGAAAATCCAGAAAATTATCAAAAATTGTAGGTCTTCGAGCCTTCTTAAATGTTATTGTTTCTGTTGGAAGAACATCCACCACTTCCTCATCAATACCCAAAATAACAAGAATATGATTAATGAAAAACATGAAACAAAACTTCAAAAAGACATCCCTATTCCTTACATCCTCAACACTCATAAAATAAAAACCTCACATCAAATTATTCTAAAATCAAACTAATCGATTTTAGACAACTAATACATATATCAAGACAACTATATAAAGTATTTGTTAAAATAAAAGCAATTTAACACGTTAAAAGCAATATTGCTTCATGAAAACAAAAAAATATAAAAAAAAGTTAACACCTGCCAGATACTAAACAAAAAAAAATCTAATCGAAATATAAAAACAAAACAATATATGTTTAACCGCCAAACACAGCAACCTCACAATCAAGAATGCAACCCTGCCTTAAATCAATAGGTTTGAAAATTAATAATGCAAACATTAAATATGATTTTAACAATTATAAATTTTTATCCTTAAATATCATTTGACGATTAAACAGGTTAAATAATAGTTTAATTTTATTTTAATTAATGAAAACACTGTTATTTCAATCTTTAAATCAAAAATTATCGTGATATAGAAAATTGTTCTCATTTAAAACTGAAATTATTTAAATGATTAAAATTAAATAATTATACGAATAATAATTGGAGGTGTTGTTTTATGGATTTCGATATTGACAGAGAAAGTCCATTTCAACCAGGAATTCCAGTTTCACCAGATAGATTTAGTGGACGCCAAGAAACAATTAAAAAAATACTAAGATATGTCAACCCCGCTATAAAAGGCAAAACACAACATTTTTTCTTAACAGGAAAAAGAAGAATGGGCAAAACATCAGTAACTGATTTTGTTAAAGATTATGTTGATTATAAAAAAAATATGATTGGAGTTTATGTCTCAAATAAAGGAAATGACTCAATAGAAGTACTAACCAAAGAAATCATAGAAGCATTAATCAATGAACTACCTCCAGAAAGCAGAATTAAAAAAATTAAAAAATGGTTTGGAAATCATATTCAAAGCATTGAAATAAAAGGAACAAAAGTTAATTTCAAAGTAGACAATGATTTATCAAAAAACTTCAAAAATTACTTCCCAGACCATATATTAGAAATTTACAACGAATTCCCCCAAAACAAACAAAACGGCATTTTAATTATCATCGATGACATTAATGGATTATCTAAAACAAGAGAATTTGCTGATTGGTATAAAAAATTAGCAGATACACTTGCAGTAAGCAATCATTATGAGTTACCAGTTTATTTTTTACTTGCAGGTTATCCGGAAAGATTCAATGCATTAGTCATTCATGAAGAATCCTTTGGAAGCATATTCCATTTTGATTTCATAGACTGCTTAAGTGACAGAGAAGTAAGTGACTTTTTTAAAGATACCTTTACTCAAGTTGAAATGAAAATATCACCAGAAGCATTAGAGATAATGATAGCATTTTCATCAGGACTACCATTAATGATGCAACAAATCGGAGAATCCGTTTTTTGGGCATGTAAAGATGAAATTATTACTAAAAAAGATGCAACAACAGGAGTAATCAATGCAGCATATGAAATCGGCTCAAAACAAATCAAACCCGTACTTGACCAAATTAAAACTGACAACTACGAACCAATTTTACAATTCCTAGTTGAAAATAAAATGAATAATTTCAAAAGATCAGACATTAAAGATGCAATGAACATAAGTGATAATATATTGTCTAATTTTTTATCAAAAATGGTTGAACTAGGAATACTCAAATCCACTGGTCATAAACACAGCAGAACCTACGAATTTAGCAATAACTTATATTACACATATTTCTGGATTAAATCATTTGAAAAAAGCCAACTTAATGAAAATGCTTAAAAAAAAAGAGAAAATACCCTCACTTAATGATTTAACATGGTTATTTTTCTTTAATGGTTAATTTAATATAAGTTTAACATCCCAACTCCAACAAAAAAAAGACAGAGAAAAAAATCCATAATTTAAATTATCCAAAAAAAAAGAATGTAAAAGAGTTGATTAAAATAATGAAATAATTTAATCAACCAGCATTTAAAATCCTAAGTATTTCACTTTTATCCATACCAGAATATTTAACAACATCATCAAGTGAAATATTCTGCAACAAAGATTCAACCATTGCTTTCTTACCTTCCATTTTACCTTCTCTTTTACTTTCTCTTTTGATTTGTGCTACTATTCCTTCGCATTTTTCACTCATCCCAATCATCTCCATTAATTCATCCTGCTTTTCAACATCCACATACTCCAAAATATTCAAATAAGT
>CAZOYH010000083.1:0-7641 GCA_964583995.1 uncultured Methanobrevibacter sp. | reverse complement strand
ATAAATTCTCAATAATTGTATTTAAAAAGTAATGTGCCAATTCATGAATAATTGTGGCTATTTGAACAGAATCAGCTAATCTATCATCATAATATATGCAGTTATCTAAGAAAATAAATCCTCTTTCATAACCCCTTGATTTAGGTTTACATTCAGTGAAAATACTTGCAAAGTTTAAAATCCTATTTTTAGCAGTATCTCCATAGAATCCAACAATATTTGCTCTTTTAAAGATAGTATGTAAAATTTTATTATATTCATCATCAGTTATTCCAGCATTTAATAGTAAATTTTGATTGTAATCACTGAATAATATGTCAAAATCATCAATGGTAACTGGATTTATCTGTTTTCCGCATTTAAGACAATGAGTTAAATAGTTCTGATTAACCTGACCACAGTAAGGACAAATATGCTCTATTACAAACTTACTACCACAATGTGTGCAGTAATTATTCTCTTTAAGGTTTGAAGTTCCGCAAATATCACAAATTTTCATAACCATTACCTGAATACGCTTTTAATACTTTTAACCGTGGTGTTAATCGAATTTCTACGATTAATACTTCTTTTAATATGTTTACCACAATTATGACAATATTCACTGTCCCAACTCAAAATTTCACCACAGGAACAAATGATTCTGGTTTTAATAGTTCTTTGAGGATTGAGAGGTCTATCACAATTTTGACAGAATTTAGAATAATTTGGGTTTTTTTCACCACAAATACAAGTAATAACTGAATTTTCCCTTTTAAGATTTGTTCCGCATTCAATGCAAAAATCAGATGTAACTTCATTAATTTTTGAGCAAGTACACAATATTGAAATGTCTCCCATTTGACCGTAATTAGCTAAAGGCAACCCACAGTTTTTACAGAATTGGGAAAATTTTTCATTCTCCTCACCGCAAAAACAGAAAATCGGGTCTTTAAACTCAAGATTAAAATTACTGTAATTGTCAGCTTGCGGAATTACCACTTCACGCAATTGCCTTCCACACATTTCACAAAATACATTTTCCTTTGAGTTTATTGCACCGCATTCACATAAAACATTATCCATTGAGAATTTTGGCTTAGATTTTCCTTTAAAAATTCTTGAAAATTTACTTGCAGACCTTTTTGCACCACACATATAACAAAACTCATTGGTTACATCATTTATGTAACCACAGGAACATATATCATATTTAAAATCTTTTCTTTTAGATTCAATGTATGGTGAAAAATCTATATCCAGATTAAAAAATCCTATATTGTGAATTGGAGGTTCTAAAACATTATTCTTATCTGAAGGATTATGCTTTGTTTTAACCCCACAACCAATACAGTATGGTTCGTTTGGTAAAATTCTATGACCACATTTACTGCAATAATTTTCCAAAGCCATTTTCATCAATTTTTAGATAAAGATTGAATTTCTTCAACTACTTTATACAATACCTCTTCTCCAAGCCCTTCAATATATTTAATCGAACCTGCGCATTCATGGCCTCCGCCATCTACACCTGCCTGTGGAACTCTTTCGGCAATAACGCTTACAATATCATTTACATTAAATCCATACTGTTCATTTACAGCATCAGTAGCTCTAAATACACCAAAATCAGGACCATGACCTAATGTAACAATCGGTTTGTCTTCGCCTAACTGCTTAATGATTCTATCATGGACAAATCCGCAAGTTTTGCCCGGAGCAGGGAATGTGAATTTATGAGCATACTTTTCAACATCAATAAGATTAAAGTAAATTCCATTTTCAAGCTGTGTCTGTTTAATATTCGGTAAGGCTGCTTTAAGCTGAGTGTCGACTCTTTTTTGATATTCTTTATATAGTGCATCAATCATTTTTTCATGTTTGTCTAAGTTATCGACAGCCAAAATGGTATCCATTATTCCCCTACCATTCATGAATCTTAAGAAATATGCTTCAAAATCAACACATTCAGCTATTCTTGCTAAATGTTCTTTTGAAAATCCTTTTTCTGCAGCCAATTGTAAATATTGATATACTTCACCGCATTCTGCACGGTCACCTAATGCTGCAACTGCCGGTAAATGTTTGATTAAATCACTTACTGCAGGATTAATGATATGTGCCACTTCACTGGCCAGTGCTCCTGCTGTTAATTGAGAGTCTCCACCTACAAGATATGGGTTTACATGTGTATCAACATATTCATCAACAGCTACTGTTGCACCGTAGATTTCACCATCCCTTTCATCTTTTGTCAACAGTTCACCAGGAGAATGGTGGTCTATTACAACAACTTCAATATCATAGATTTTTGCCTGCATCAGTGCGACAATGTCTTCCTCTGTAGAACCATTATCTAAAAGGACAATTAGAGGTAATTTTTGACCATGTCTTTCCTGGTCTTCAAGTGCAAAGGACAAATCTTTAACTACATCTTCCAGCTCATAAAATGGAGCTTTACTAGGAGATCTTTTGAAATAATAATATTGAGCATCATTACTTGGATTTGCATATTCAATTAATGGAACAATTGCCTTTTCCATGGCTACCCCAGAGCATATTCCATCTGCATCATTGTGGTGTCTGATTATTATTGTCCTTCCTTCAAGTATTTCTCTTCTGATTTTATGGGCTGCTTCATACATCTTAGGTCTGAGACTATTTAAAACATCACTTTTGACAAAGAAATCAACATCTTGTGGTTTGGCTCTTTGGTTTAATGCATCGTCAATTAATTTAAATAGCTTTTCAGTATTTTCCGCACCAAGTTTCATCATTGAAGATGCTTCAATTTGTGTCTTTCCACTATGTTCATTGACTTCACCTATAACCTGTACTGCATCATCAACATCAATTTCAGGATATGATCTTTCTCCCGCCTTATCAAAAGCAGCAATTTCAGTAATTCCGCTTTCATCGCTGACCATGAATATTGTAGGACCTGAAGTCTGCTGAACCTGCTGGACCAAACCGTCAATTCTTACAATTTTACCCTTTTTTTCTTCAAGCTGATTAATAAGGGTTCTTGGAATTGACTTGGTTAATCTTTTAAGATTATAATCCTCAACATAAGCTGGAGCAAAATCTATTTTTCCCTCTCTGGATTTAATAGATGTAATAAATACTATAACCTCATCTCCAACCCTATATTCAGAGACATCTCCTCTCATAAGTCCCCAAACATTATTGTTTAATGTGACAAAGGCACCGTATTTTTCAATTCTTGTAATTTTACCTTTGTAAAGTTTATCTTTATCAATATCTCTCATTTGACATAAAGCATCTAAAACATATACATCACGAGCTTGCCTTTGGCGAGCTTCAAATTCATCGTGCTTCATTTTCTCAACCTTTCTCTTTTCCTTACAGTCATCACATAAATCATGTTCTTCGCTGATTAGTTTACCGCAGTCCCTGCAGACATTAATCTGACCTGTTCCATGACAATTAGGACATTCATCAAACACTTCAACCTGCCCTTTTCCGTTACATACTTCACATGGAATATCCTCTTCTCCACCCAAGTCAAATTTTGCTCTTGCATTACTGTTGACACCTTTAAAATGATTACCAATATCAAAGGCATCGTCTTCATAACCTGTTCCACCACAGGCATCACATTCCTTGTAGTCCACTACAACAGAACCTATTCCTTTACATTTTGGACATTTAGTTTTCATTTGAAACCTCATTATTAGATAAAATTCAATTAAATAAATTTGGATTGTCAGAAACTATAGCATCACGCTGGTTTTGGTATTGTGTTGCTTCATAAATCAAATCGTTAGCTTCAGAAGCATAATTGGTACCAGTATAATTTGAATAAACTTCAAAACATTCAATTGATTCCTTTAATTTGCCAACAGCTTGAATTTTTAATTCCAATTCCTGAATAACAGTTGAAATATATTCTTTTTGAACTTCATTAACATCTGCCGAATATTTATCCTGCACATCCAATAGCTTATCCAAACTACTATTGTAATTTTCTTCAGCAGAAACTGCTTTATTCATCGATTCTTCAAAATCTTTATTGTTAACTAAATCAACAGCCTCATTATAATCACTGTCTGCCTTAACAATTGCATCACTGATTTCCGGCATGGATTTGTTAATGTTATCGACAGAACTGTCAATTAAAACTATAGCTGCTGAAATAAGAACTAAAACTAAAATAAAAACTATTAATTTGCTATATTTTGACACATTAAATAGTTTATTAAAACAAGTAATTAAAATTTTTCATACAAAAAAATAAATAAAAAAAGAAGTTTAAAAATAAATTTTAAACTTATTCACTAGCCCAAAGGCCATGCTGATTACAAAATGCACATGCTTTTACATCATCAGTTGTATTAACAGTGAAAGTTGCTTCTGCAACATCTCCTGGTTTGAAGCATTTTGCATATTGTTCTGCGCCAGCTTCTACAATCAAAAATTGGATGTAGTGATCATCATCCATTGGGTGAGCGACTTCACCGACTTTAACGGTTACTTTGTCACCATCGATTTCAACAACAGGTTTGTGTTTAGGGGATTTATCACCTTCAGTTTGTACAGGGAATTCAAGCATGTGGTCGGAACATACTTTTTCTTCTCCTTCAGCTAAAACTTGAATGATACTTCCACAATCATCACATTTTAATATTTTTGCCATATAAAACATCTCCTTTATAATAATTAAAGATAGGTTTATATTTCAAAGTATATATTATTATTGTAACCTATTGGTTATTTTCATAATAGTTTTCAATAGCTGCCTGAAGTCCGTCTGCTGCAAGGTTAGAACAGTGCATCTTAATTGGTGGAAGACCATCCAATTCTTCAGCCACATCATTTCTTGAAATCTTTAAAGCTTCTTCTAAGGTTTTTCCAACAGCAATTTCAGTAATCATACTGCTGGTTGCAATAGCGGCTCCGCAGCCAAAAGTTTGAAAACTGATATCCTGAATTACATCATCTTCAACCTTAATGTAAATAGTCATTAAATCTCCACAGGTTGGGTTTCCAACAGTCCCCACACCATTTGCATCTTCCATTTTTCTGCAGTTTCTAGGGTTTGCAAAGTGATCCATTACTTTTTCTGAATAATCCATAATCAACATCTCCTACAGTCTTCATTGTGTTTTTTACACATTACGCCATCATAATCTAATTCCTGATTCCAAAGAGGTGACATTTCCCTTAATCTTGAAACAGATTGTGAAATAACATTTACAAATTCATCTACATCAAAAGCATCACTTTCCGGAGCTAGTGAAATTCTCAAAGAACCGTGAACATCTACAGGGTCAAGGCCTAGAGCAGTTAAAACTGGAGAAGCTTCTAAAGTATTAGATGAACATGCTGAACCAGTTGAAGCTTGATAACCTTTAGCATCTAATAAAAGTATTAAAGATTCACCTTCAATAGCTTTAAATCTAAAGTTAACAAGATTCGGTAATCTATTTTCTTTATCCCCATTTAAATATGCTTCTGGAACAGTATTCAATACTTTTTCAATGAGTTCATCCCTGATTGATGATAATTTTTCATAGTGTTCATCAAGCTGAGACGCTGCTAACTCGCAAGCTTTTCCAAATCCTACAATTCCCGGAACATTTTCAGTTCCAGATCTTATTCCTTTCTCCTGACCTCCACCATGTATGAGCGGTACGACACGAGTTCCTTTTTTGATATATAATGCTCCAACACCTTTAGGACCATTAATTTTATGAGAAGAAAGAGATAATAAATCTACATTTAGTTTTTCAACATCCACATCAATTTTACCGAAACTTTGTACTGCATCAGTGTGGAATTTAATTCCTTTTTCACGAGCGATTTTACCTATTTCTTCAATAGGCTGAATTGTACCAAGTTCGTTGTTTGCATGCATTACAGTTATTAAAATGGTTTCAGGAGTTATTGCTTCTTTTAAATCTTCAATATTGATTATACCATTTTCATTAACTGGCAAGTAAGTAACTTTAAAGTCAAGTGATTCTAAAAATCCTAAAGTGTTTTTTACAGCAGGGTGTTCAATATTTGTTGTAATAATATGTTTTCCTTTTTTTGCTAATTTAAAGGCGATTCCTTTAATTGCAAGATTATCGGATTCAGATCCACCACTTGTAAAAATGATTTCTTCAGGTTTAGCATTGATAGCATCTGCCACTCTTTGGCGAGCCAAATCCAATGCTTTTTTTGACTCACGACCAATTTTATAAAGAGTTGAAGGGTTACCGAACTCTTGTGTAAAATATGGTTTCATTTCTTCAAAAACTTCATCACTACCTTGTGTAGTTGCTGAGTTGTCCAAATACATTTCATTATCTCCCAATTGTTTTATTTTAATGTAAAAATTTTAGTATATAAATTTTAAGTGATTAGATAGTAACTAGATACTATCTAAAGCCTGACTTAAATCATCAATTAAATCATCAACATCTTCAAGACCTATGGAAAGCCTGATGAAGTCTGGAGTTACACCAGTTGCTTCCTGCTCTTCAGGTGTTAACTGTTGATGTGTTGTACTTGCAGGGTGGATTGCAAGACTTTTTGCATCTCCTATGTTTGCAAGTATTGAGAATAATTCTAATTTTTCAATTACTTTTCTTCCTGCTTCTTCTCCACCTTCAACACCAAATCCTAATATACCTGCAAAGTTGTCTTTTAGGTATTTCTTATTGGTTTCGTAGGTTGGATGTGATTCTAAACCAGGATAGTTAACCCATTTAACTTTAGGGTGTGATTCTAAGAATTTAGCTACTTTTAAAGCATTTTCAGAGTGTCTTTTTACACGTACATCCAAACTTTCAAGTCCTTGAAGGAATATGAAACTGTGTACTGGTGCCTGGGTTGCTCCCAAATCCCTTAATAATCTTGCTCTTGCTCTTACAGTAAATGCAATGTTTCCAAGTTCAGGCACATCACCGAATGCATCCCAGAATACCAATCCATGATAACTTGGATCTGGTTTGGTGAAGTTTGCAAACTTGCCGTTTCCCCAGTTGAATTTACCGGAATCGACAATGTATCCTCCAACAGCAGTACCGTGACCGCCAACATATTTTGTTGCTGATGCTGCAATTACATCTGCACCATGTTCTAGAGGTCTTACTAATCCTACACCAACAGTGTTGTCTACAATTAATGGAATGTCATGTGAGTGAGCGATTTCAGTTAATGCCTCAAAGTCAGGTACATCCAATTTTGGATTTCCAATAGATTCAACATAAATTGCCTTGGTTTTTTCATCTATTGCATCTTCAAAAGCTTGTAAGTCTTGTGAGTTTACAAATTTGACATCTCTTGCGAGATCTTTAAAAGTATAATTAAATAATTGGTAAGTTCCACCGTAAAGGTTGTCTGCAGATACAATGTTGTCTCCAGGTTCAGTTACATTTAATATTGCATATGAAATTGCTGCAAGACCACTTGATGTTGAAAGTCCTGAGTTACCGCCTTCGATAGCAGCAATTCTTGCTTCAAATACATCACTGGTAGGGTTAGTTAATCTGGAGTAAATTTGTCCAAATTCTTGAAGGGCGAATCTTCTTGCAGCCTCATCTGAGTCTTTAAATACATATGAAGTTGTCTGATAAATTGGAACTGCCTGAGCCCCAGTTGCGGGGTCTGGAGTTTGTCCTGCACGTACACCTAATGTTGCTAATCCATAAT
>CAZOYH010000082.1:0-7650 GCA_964583995.1 uncultured Methanobrevibacter sp. | reverse complement strand
TGATTGAATACCATTAACTAAAATTTTCATAATAACACCTTAGTTTTACTTATATCATTTTCAATTGTTTCTAATTCATTTATAAATCTGTTTACAGTATCCTTAACTAAATCCAATAAGTTTTTTTCTGTGAAAACTTGTTTATCATTGACTTTAATATCATATAATCCGATAGTATCAACATCACCCGGAGTTCCTTTATCTTCAAGATTCAGTGCGAAGTGTATTTTTGCAGAGCTTAAAGAGACACTTGCTATTGAAATAGACAATTTTCTTCCGTCAACAAAAATATCATCACCTTCACGGGTTGTTTTAACCCCAAATTCTGTTAAAATCTCTTTAAATATCATGACCAATAGTCTTTGGCGAAGATAAGCGATTCTCATATTTGTTGGTTGTTGGTCAAAGAATTCACAAATGAAATTGACCATATTGCTTGATTTGATTTCCAATCCAACGTCTGCAAAATCCTTTAAATTATCAGGAGTGATGTTAACAGGACCAATCCATGTTATAATTGATGATCCATAAATGCCAAATTCCTGAAAAGCCCATGAAGGGTTGATTTGACTTCCATCATATTCAAAAATTTTATCAACATGTTTATGAGTAATAGTCATAGTAAAAACCTAATAATAATTGTACTATTAAATATAGTAACTTCAAATTATATAAACTAAACTCAAAATTGACATGATAATATTATTAATTAAAAAGATAAAAAATAACCATAGGAGTAATAGCAATGAAACAAGTTAGAACAAGAGATTTTATTTATACTAGTGATGATTTATATTTTGCTTCGACAAATTACATTCACCCAGAAGACAGAGTAATCTGCTTTTTGAGATACGTGCCCGACCCAGAAGGAGACCGTGAAAAAGACGGTAAAAGGTATAGAAAAGTAGGTTCAGAGGAAGCTTATACATATTTAAGGGAAAACCATCCTGATTATTTATATTTTTGTGATGTGACAAATGTTGAGATGATGGGAGTTCCCCTAGATAAAGTTGAAAGAATCATTAAACCTGAAGACAGACTTTTAGGCCTTAAAAAGACCTTTGAAAGTGGAGGGAAAGTAAAAAATCCCGAATTAATCTCAAAATTAATGGATGTTGCTGACTTTTTCCATTTTATGGCAGATATTCCTTATGACCATTTAGGGATTTCAGGTTCCATTTTGCCCGGTCTTCAAAAGGATGATGTAAGTGATTTGGACTTTGTTGTTTATGGATTGGATAACCACAGAAGAGCAATTGCTGCTTTTAAGGAGCACAGAGGAAAAGAAGTTTATATTAAAGAAGTTGACAAACACATTACCGTTCAAGGAATTACTGATGACTACTGGGATTTTGTATACAACAAAAGAATGAGTGATTCCAGCTTAACTAAAAGCGAATTTCGATGGTATGAAAATAGAAAAGCAAATAGAGGAACAATAAACGGAACTTTATTTGACATCTTAGCTACCAAAGATTACAGCGAAATTTCAGGAAAGTGGGGAGATACAGTTTATGAACCACAAGGAATTGCACAAATCGAAGCAGATATCATAAGTGCTCTTGGAGCATTTGACAATCCTTCACTTTACACAATTGAAAATGTTGAGCTTTTAGATGGCGTTGACTTTGATTTAACCGAAATTGTATCATTTACACATACCTATGCCGGCGAAGTGGTTGACGGAGAGCACGTAATAGCTAAAGGTAAAGTTGAAAAGGTCATTGTTGATGGTGAAGAATCTCATTACCGTTTGGTTGTTGGAACCACCCGCGAAGCAATTGATGAGTATGTAAAGCTTAAGGAAAATCCTGCTTAACTATTGTATAACCAAAAATGTGTGATTTTATGTCTGAAGAAGATTTATATCGTAGAGCGGAAAAAAGAGCTGATGAAAAAATTAAATTTTACCATCATTTATACAGTTTTGTTGGCGTTAACGTAATGTTTATCATAATGAATATAATATTCTCCCCCAGTGAATGGTGGTTTTATTGGATAACCTGTTTTTGGGGAATTGGATTAATTATTCACTTTTTAAAAGTATTTGTTTTTGCTGAAAAATTAGATAATAACTACAGAGACAAAATGATTGAAAAGGAAATGGAAAAAATGAAAAAATAACATTTTAATGGAGGATACCATGAATTTTAATAAAAAACATTTAATTATCCTTTTGATATTTGTTGGTGCTTTACTAGTTATAGGTGCTTCATGCGCCCAAGCAGACAGTGCTGCAAAAGTTACAAACAAAAAGGCAACTGTTAAAATATATAACTTTAAACCGGGCGTACTATGGGGTCCCAAATCATTAATACTTAAAAATGGTGATGCAATTGCAGGTTATGTTGAATACAACGGAAACATGCAGTTCGATAAAGGGACAGGAGTGACTTCATGGTACATTGGAAGTGGAACCGATGGAGACATCGACCCCCATCACACAAAGCTTGTTAAAGTTAAATTTTACTTTAAAAATAAAAAAGGAAAAATTAAAACTAAAACAGTTACCGGCAATGGCGGACATATTAGAACAAACCTGATTAACGGTTACACACCGTATAAAGCCGATGTCTGGTACAAAGCATATTAAGGGAACTTTTCCCTTAACTTATTTTTCTTGAAAATATTTCAAATATTGTCTTATTCTAGCTAAAAAAGTTAAATATTTTCTAAAAATGAAAATTAATAACCTTATTTTGTCAATTTATCCCATTTAACAAATAATTATATAAATTAAAAACATCTAAATAGTATTATTTAATTTAAGTGATAAAAATGACAGAACAGAAAAAATCAGAATGGAACAGTAATCTTGCATTCATGATGGCAATGATTGGTTCTGCCGTTGGACTTGGAAACATCTGGCGTTTCCCAAACGTTTTATACTCCAACGGTGGAGGGTCATTCATGATTCCATACATCGTTTCACTATTCCTTTTAGGAATTTCTTTTGTTTTGGTTGAATACTCTGTAGGATTTAAGTTCAAAAGATCACTTGCAAGAATATTATTTTCTGTTAGCAAAAAATTAGAACCAGTAGCATGGTTCATTCTATTAATCGTATTTTTAATTACAACATATTATGTTTGTGTTGTCGGATGGGACTTGATTTACATTATTTTAAGTTTTACAAAAGCTTGGGGAGCAAATCCAGATTTATATTTTGCAAATAGTGTTTTACAATCAACTGACTCAATATCCGGATTATTTACAATTGTTCCAACAGTGCTTGCATCAGTATTTGCAATCTGGTTTTTAGCATGGTTTATTCTTAAAAGAGATTTAAATGATGGAATCGGTCGTGTAAGTAAAATCTTATTACCTCTACTTTGTATAATTGTTGTCGGTATTGTTGCATTCTCCTTAACTTTACCTGGCGCATCAATTGGATATGCTCAGATTTTTACACCAGATTGGTCTGCACTGACTAACCTGGACGTGTGGTTGGCTGCTTTTGGCCAAATTGTATTTTCACTTAGTTTAGGTATGGCAATTGCTATGACATATGCAAGTTACCTTCCAGAAGGCTCCAAATTAGTGGACAATGCTTTAATTGTAGCATTTTCAAACTCCGGTTTTGAAGTGTTCAATTCAATTGGAATATTTTCCATTTTAGGATTTATGGCATTGAGTTCTGGAATTCCATTCAATGAACTTGTAACTGAAGGAACCGGCCTCGCTTTCGTTGTTTTCCCACAAGTATTTAACGTGATGGGAGATGTTGCATATATTGTAGGCCCACTATTCTTCTTATGTATTTTATTTGCAGGAATTACATCTGTTATTGCACTTCTTGAAGGAGTATGTTACTCCATTTCAGAAAAGTTCCTTATTGAACGTAAAAAGACCGCAACTGCAGTTTGTATTGTAGGATTTTTAATTTCAACAATATTTGCAACAGGAATCGGAAGCACAATTCTCGGAGTATTTGATGCATATTTAAACAATTTCGCACTGTTATTTGCAATACTTCTTGAATGTATAATCTTTGGTTGGATTTACAAGTTTGATGACTTGATTAAAACATTAAATGACAATTCAACAATCAAAATGGGAAAAACCTGGAAAACAGTAATCAAATACATCTTACCAATATGTATTGCAGGTCTTTGGATTCAAGGAGTTTACTCCACATTTACAACTGCAGATGGATTAAGCATAACAATAATGATAATCCTAACCATCATATTAATTGTGGTTCCATTCATATTTGCAAAATTGCCTGCAATCAATAAAGATTACTACAACGTGTAAAATTGATTTCAAATAGCTAAATTGATAGCTATTTGCTTTTTTTATTTTATTTAAAGAAATTTAGATTGTTAAAAACCTCTAATTTTAAATATTATTAAGTTAATATTAATAATTACGATTTTAAGAGGTTATTATATGATAAATGTTTCTTCTATAAAAACAAATTTATACTGCCCCATGAAGTTATATCACCAAATACATACTGACAGTGATGAAAACGATGATTATCAACTAGCCATTGAAATCAAAAAGCTCAAAATTGATGTTCAGGATTTGATCAAGAAAAATATGCGAAAAGTCAGGAAAGAAATGGATTTAAAAGAGATTGAAGACATATTATCTGACAACATCGCCCAGCATATTGAAAGTACGCTCGATTCAATTAAAGAAATGGGCTTTGAAATTGAAGAATCAAAAAACAAGGAAATACTTGATATTACCTACTTTAACATCAAAATCATGGCTTTAAAAATTTCAAAAGCAATGGTAATCCTAGATAAACATGCTTTTGCAATAATGGACATGTTTTTTCCAAATTGCATGTATTCATATCTTATTAAAAAGGAAAATCTTGAACTGATAGGGATGTGTGACAAAATAGAAATAATTGACGGTAAATATTACCCTGTAACTATTAAAAATTCAAAGCCTCCCCTTAAAGGCGTCTGGAGACAAGATGCTATCGAACTGGTAGCTCATGCCATACTGATTGAAGAGGAATTTGAAACCGAAGTTTATGTCGGTTTTGTCGAATATGAAAAAATAGGTGATAGACGTCCAGTCATCATGGATGTAACCTTAAGAAAAGCATTATTTGATGAAATTCACAAAGTCAAAGAGATTGTTGAGAATAAAAAATTTCCGAATGTTAAAATGAATGCTAAAAAATGCGGATTTTGTGAATATGAGGATTTATGTTTGAAAAGTTGATTGAGAATTTCTTATAATTTTTTTAAAAATAAGTCATTTATATACTATCAATTATTTTAAAAATAATGTATTTATATACTAATAAACAATATAATAATTAAAGGTGAAAAAATGGATATTGATGAAAGAGATGCATTAGATGATTTTCTAAATAAACAAATAACTGAAATGCCAATAACAATTAACGAAGAATTAAAGTATAAAAATCAAAAATTTAACCATAGAAATGATTTTGATGAAATAACACCAATTATAGATGATTTTTTAGATGGTGAAAATATCAATAGATACATTGTCCTACCAGGTTTAAGAGGCGTTGGGAAAACAACAATATTATATCAAATATATGAATACTTGCAAACAAAAAACATATCCCCCAACCAGATATTGTACATCTCATGCGACGACATTAATAGAATGATGAAATGTGACATTTTTAAAGTAGTAGAATACTATTTAGAAGAATTTCACAACTCCACACTCAGAACATTAGACAAAGAAATATTTTTATTGATTGATGAATCACATTTTGATAAAAATTGGTCTCAAGCAGGAAAACTAATCTATGACAAAACTAAAAAAATATTCATGGTTTTTACTGGATCTTCTGCAATTAAATTAGAATATGATGAAGAAGCATCAAGAAGGATGTTAAAAAATACCATTTGTCCTTTAAATTACTCACAACATTTAAAATTAAAATATAATTATGACAGTGGAAACATTTCAGATGCATTATTCAATTTACTATTCACCTCAGACATAACCGAATCCTCAAAATTAGAGAATAAAATTCAGACCGATTTATTGAATTTAAAGAATTATACAACTACTGATTGGGACAAATATTTTAAATGTGGAGGTTTTCCAGCAGTAATGCATGAAACCAATCAAAGAAGAATATTTAAAAAATTATATGCAACAGTAGACACAATAGTTAGAAAAGATTTAGGAGCATTGAGAAATATAACCAGCACAAGCGAAGATCAAACATTAAGACTGTTAAAATTTTTAGCTCAAAAGTTTCCAGATGATGTTTCCCAGAATACATTAGCACAATGTGCAAAAACTTCACAAAGCAATGTTAATTCATTAATGAACCTTCTTGAGAGAACACAACTAATATTTCACTATGAACCTTATGTTGGTCCGAATGGCCGTGCAAAAAAATCCTGGCAATATTATTTTGCAAGTCATAGTATCAGACATGCAATAAATAATCATTTTGGATTTTCTTCAATGAAAAAAGAAGACTATGAAGGGATATTATTAGAAAATCTTGTTGCATCATCATTATTTAATGCTAAAAATAATGAAAACAATTTTGAATTTGATGTATTTTTTGAATTAGGCAAAAATACTGTAGATTTCTTAATTAAAAGAGGATATGATAATCCAATACCAATAGAAGTTGGTCTTGGAGATAAAAGCCAACGCCAAATTAAAAGAACAATGAATAAATTCAACTCCGATTATGGAATAATCATTTCAAATACTACAAAAACAATCCAAAAAGATGATGATGTGATTTATATTCCAATAAAAACATTTTCATTAATGTAAATTAAAATTAAGTAAATAAGGATTATCAAATCCTTATTCACCTTAGGAAGCAATGAACTCCCTATATATCCATAAAAATTAAAATTTAATATTATTCCCAAGCCTTTCAATATTAAATACAGCAGTATCTGCAATTGACATTACAGCCAAAACACCGGCTTGAATCGGATCTGTGATAATCAAATCAGCATACTCAGTTACACTTCCAGGCATATTAAGTGAAATTACAATCAGATTGCTTTCTTCTTTTACCTTTTTAACGGCCTCAGTAATTTCTCCACCCATAAGTGAACCTGCCAAAACTAAGGCGCTTACACGAGGAAGTCTAGAAATAGCTTCAACCGCTTCGGCCAAATCTTTTTCACCGACCAATGGAATTGTATCAATACTGATACGTTCTCCACGTATATTATGTCTGTCAGCTTCCGTGATTGCACCCATTGCCACTTGTGATACTTGTGCTCCACCACCAACGATGATTATACGTTTTCCATAGATATCCAGTTGAGAGCCATGCAATTCTACTGATTTAATTTCTTCAATATTTTCCAAATCCTTAATTAAATCATCAATATCCCCAACATGTTCCAATTCAAGGTTAATGGAACCCATGTTGTTTTTTTCAACGAAAAGGTGAACATAACTGATATTGGCACCGTGATTGGTGATAACATCAGTAATATCATCCAATACTCCTTTTTTTTCATCTGATTTGATAGTTAATGTATAATCACTCATTTTTTGGCCTGATTTTATCTAATTCAGCGTGTGCTCGTTTCCACATGCTTAAATAATTATCATATTTAGTTACCGGTATTACTTCAAGACCTAAGTCTCTGTGCTCTGCAATCCATTCTTCATGAAATACTGGTATTTCAATTTTGATTGGTTCGGAGGTTT
>CAZOYH010000081.1:0-7696 GCA_964583995.1 uncultured Methanobrevibacter sp. | reverse complement strand
CCCTCCTTTCGGGAAACTCCACAGATATCCTACATGAGCACATGAACCTAAGTAAAACTCGATTACACCAGGCCTTTCCTGTTTAACATTACACATTTCATATTGAACACCTGATTCCATTTCTTTAGCTTTTGCAGCCGGTCTCAATCCTGCCCATCTTGCAACGTGACCTTCAGGACCGTCAGCAGCAATCAATACTTTACATTTGTAATCGATTTTTTCGCCCATTGACTCAGTTTCAACAATGTATCCGTTTTCGATTTTTTCAATACCAGTCACTAATGTTTTGATTTTAATTTCTGCACCAGCTCTTGCAGCATCCATTGCCATGTGCTTATCGAATACTTTTCTTTCTAAAATATAACCTGCTTCAGGTAATTTTACTTCATCTTTAGTTAACCAGACGTCAGTTCCGTCAGGAGTTTGAATTCTAACACCTTCAACTTCTTGTGTAACCCAACGTGGGGAAGGTTCTATGCCTAATTTTTCAAGTCCCTGAATTGAAACACCTTCAGCACATCTTTTTGGTGAACCAATTTCGGATTTTTTATCCATTAAAATTACTCTAGCTCCGCCTAATGCAGCGTGTTTAGCTGCAGATGAACCTGCAGGTCCTGAACCTACTACAATTACATCAGTTTCAATCATATAATCATTCCTCTTTTTCTAATGCGTCAATTGGACATGCTTTAATGCATGTGTCACAATCCTTACAGTCATCATCGTTGAATACTAATGAGTATTCTCTTACTTGAATTAAATTTCTTGGACATACTCCGGCGCACTCACCACAAAATGAGCACCAATCTTTAACTATCATAACTTATCTCCTTTTAAAATAAACAGTTTATGTTAAGATTAGTTAGTTTTTTATTATATTTAAAAGTATATGAAAAAATAGCTATTAAAACTAATAAAAAAAGAAAAAATAAATAATTAAATAATTATTTAACCAGTAATACTGGCACATCAGAAGTTCTAAGTAATCTTTCTGAAACAGAACCGATTTGTGTATCTGACACACTATTTTCCTCAAATGATACAAATCTGTTGTTGTTTGCACCGTGTGCATGAATAACAACCAAATCAGCACGGGTTTGAGTGATAATAAACTTCATGTCCCTTAACGGGTCTGCAGTAAGCAGGTGTTCTGTTACATCAACACCAACCTTTGATGCCTTATCAGTAATCTTTGCTAAAATCGCATCCCCTGAGTCCTCTTCAGAATCATAACTGTTAAATGAAAACTCCTCCAAAACATGAACTGCAGCGATTTTTGAGTTGAATTTTTGAGCTATTTCAATAGCTACATCAGCTGCCTTATATCCATACTCTGAACCGTCAACAGGAACTGCAATCACATCAAACATGCTTAATCACCCATAAGGTAGTCTGCTTGACAGAAGTCAATGAAGTTAGCGACAATTTCATCCATGTCTTCACTGTCATCAATGATTTTACCGTCATCCATAAAGATTGCTCTGTTGGATAATTCCTTGATAAAGTCAGTGTTGTGTGAAATCATTACAATGGTAATTCCATAGTCTTTTGATATGGTTTTTAAAGCATTTGTAACATCCCTTAAAGTAACAGGATCCAAGTCACCGAACGGTTCATCCAAAAGAAGGAATTTAGGTCTTGAAATTAAAATCAGTGCAAGCATTACACGTACCTTTTGACCACCTGACAGTTCATAGGACTTTCTGTGCAAAATGTCCATGTCCAAATCAAGACTTTCAAAAATGTCAGCCACTGCCTCTTTAGTTGCAGTTTCAGGGAATTTAGGAAACAGATCATCTAAAATATCAGCGTCAAGACCGACTTGTCTTAAACGGTCTCTTGCCTCAACTTCCGGCAAATCAGTTAGTAAATAGAATGAATCCAATAGCTCTTCACTTAAACCTATTTTTCTAGCCCTTTCCTGAGCCTGTTTAACAATGTCCTGATTTTTATAACCCAAACGAGTTGCAAGTTGGTTTAAAACTGTAGCATAATGGTTTAAGGCGAATTCCTGGTGCATGAAACCAAGTTTTGATCTGATTTTCATACGGTTCATGCCAGGAATGTCAATGTCTGCCCACTGGCCTTCAACATCATATAAGACTTCACCCTTATCGGGATCGTCAAGGCCTCCGAGCATCCTTAAAAGTACAGTCTTACCTGCACCACTAGGTCCGATAATGCTTAATATATTTTCATTTTTGACAGTGAAGTTTATATCTTCGATTTGAAGCACTTCACCACCGGTAAGTAAGTAGAATCTTTTGTAAAGGTCATTTACTTGAATAACATCCTCATCGGTAGCGATGTTTTGAATGTCAACTATCTCATCCATGTCCTCCATGAATTCATCACAAATCCTTTCAGCTGAACCTTCATCGGCAATTTCACCGTCTTCAAGTAAAATTACCCTATCGGCAAGGTATTTTTGAATTTCCGGCAAGTGAGATACAACTATAACAGTAATATTTAATTCCTTGTTGATTTTTTTAACTGCATCCAATATTTCTTGTTTTGTTTTAGGGCATGCCATGGTTGCAGGTTCATCTAAAAGTAAAGCTTTAGGCTGTTTTGCAAGTTGCCTTGCCATGATAAGTCTTTGTTTTTCACCACCACTCAAAACTGAGGCATAGTGGTCCTTTTTATGGGTAAGTGAAACTAACTCCAATATCTCATCGGCTTCATCACCGAATTCGCTATCTGCAAGTTCAAGATTTGCATCTCCTTCATCATAGTATTCACGAGCATATAATTTTCTTAAAACGTTTTCACGTACTGTATCCGGCCAGATACCAAATGATCTTTGAAGATGGATTGCAGTTTCCTTTTTGAGGTTGTTGTAGTAATATTGTGAAGAGTCAGGTGTTACTGTAACTTCGCCTACGGTTATGCTTCCCTCGTCAATGTGTTCAACACCTCTTAGTGCACGAAGGAGTGTAGTCTTACCGGAACCACTTTTTCCCATGATTCCTAAAATTTCCCCCTCTTTGACTTCAAAACTGACATCTTTAAGTGCAGTAATCTTAGTTCCATCATCCAGTTTATAATCTTTACTTACATTTTCAACTTTTATCATTCTTTATGCCCCATTTTTAATATTATAATTATTGTTGATGAAACTATTTATATTTTTTAGGGCATATATTAAAACTAGTGATTAAAATGGCAAGTGAAAATAAAATCAGTGAATATCTTAATGCTCTTGAAAGTGAAAAGCTCACCATAGAAACCCATTTTGTAAATATCGAAAGAATCCTAAAAGACAATCAGACTTTAGAACAGGAAAAATTAGTTGCACTACTGTCTAACTTTAACACATTAAACATTCAATATGAGCAATTATGCAACGACCTGATTACCTTCATCAAGATATTCAAGGCTGATGAAAAGGAAATCAGACTCTACAAAACCGAAGAACTTGTTGAATTGCTTGAAGCTAAAGTTAATCAGTTGTAAGTAATCTCAATATTACTTACAGTTGAATTGGTTGTATTTTCAGCTACAACCTTACCGTTTCTTAAAAGCTGAACAGTCATCTCACCTTCACCACCATATTTATATGCAGTGACATAGACTTTATCCCAAGGAGAACAGTCTAGTTTATATGTATTTGAACCGTATCCTGATTGTTCCTGTAGATAATTAGGGTCACCCATTTTAGCATACCAATTACCTTCGTATTTGATTACTACATCATATGGGTAAGATGAACCCTGCTGTAAGCTTCCATCATCAGAAATGATATTCAATGAATCCTGTTTTGTAGGTTGGCTAGAGTTATAGGCAAAAGTAAACAATAAATAGCCAATAACTATTATTCCAAGCACAATTACAATTTTTTTACCGAGACCCATATTCCAACTGCTCTTCCTTTTGGCAAGTTTAACAATTTTACCGCTTTCATCAGAAAGAGGGTAGGCACAATTACTACAGTATACCGATGAGTCTGGATTTTGATAGCCACATCGTGGACATTTCACCATAAATAATAATTCCTATTCTGTTATTATGAAAACTTTTTAAAAATTCTTATATTTAAACTTAATGGAAAATAAGCCAAATTGTAAAAAAAATCAAATACAATTAGTGATAATAATTATAGACATTTTCAGCCGTTTTTCGACTCATGCCGTCTATTTTGGCTAATTCATCGACTGATGCCTTTTTAATGTTTTCAATGTTTCCAAATTCCTTTAAAAGAGCAATCTTTCTTTTTTTACCAATTCCAACAATATCGTCGAGTGAAGAGGCTTGAATATTCTTGCTGCGTAATTTTCTATGGTAAGTTATTGCAAAACGATGAGATTCATCACGGACTTGCTGAAGTAAATGCAAAGCCTTATTATTTTTAGGAATGATAATCGGACGTTTGGCATTTGGAAGATATATCTCTTCAAATTCCTTTGCAAGACCAATAATAGGAATGTGAGTAAGATTCAATTTCTCCAAAACACCGCATGCCATACCAAGCTGTCCCTTACCTCCATCAATGACTATGAGGTCAGGTTCAGGGTCTGAATCTATTAATTTTAATCTGCGGGTCAGAAGTTCCTCCATCATCGCAAAATCGTTAGGACCCGGAGTTTCCATTCTGAAATGTTTATAGCTTTTTTTGTTAGGCTTTCCATCCTTAAATGATACCTTTGAGCCGACGGCAAATTTGCCTGAAATGTTACTGATATCATATCCTTCAATCACATGAGGCAACTTTTCAAGTTTAAGATATTTTTTAAGCTCAACCAATGCATTCTTCATGTCTTTCTTTTGATGCTTGATGATTTCAGCATTTTTCTTTGCCATCTTAACAAGCCTTAACTTAACACCCTTTTGAGGAACTCTGATGTGAACCTTGTTTCCTCTTAAATCACTTAACCATTCCTCAAGCAGTTGTTTATCATCAATGTCTTCATCCAAAAGAATCTGCTTTGGAATGTGTCTGTTATAACCATAATACTGTTGAATAAAAGAAAACAAGATTTCTGAAGAGGAATCATACTGTGATCCGCTCATCAAAAAGTCATCCCGACCGACAATCTTGCCCTTACGTATAGGCATTATTATTACAACAACTTCATCTTCACCTTGGGCAATTGCTATTACATCCTGGTCCAAATCATCATCAACAAAGTCAACCAACTGTTTTTCCATAATCTCTTCAATTGAAGATATCTGATCACGTATAACAGCAGCCTTTTCAAATTCCTCATTGTTTGCAGCTTCTGTCATTTCCCTTTTTAGGTTTTTAACTATAGTGGAGTATTTTCCCTGAAAAAACAGATCAATCTTATTAATAATTTCTGAATACTCCTCCTGCGTAATTCTGCCATCACACGGAGCATAACATAAATCAATTTGAGAATTAAGACATGGCCCGTCCATATTTCGACAGGTTCTTATTTTAAATAATGATTTAAGGAATTTTACCGTTTGCTTAACGGAACCGACATCAGTAAAAGGTCCAAAATAAACCCCATTTTTAGTGACGTTTCTTGTAATGACCAAACGTGGAAACTTCTCATCTGTTATCTTTACATAAGGGTATCTCTTGTCATCTTTAAGTTGAATATTATACCTTGGACGATGCTTTTTAATTAAAGTGGCCTCTAAGATTAATGCTTCCTTTTCAGAATTGGTTATAATATATTCAAGACTATCAAAATGACTCATTAATATTTGGGTTTTTGGCCTATCAAGCTTTTCTCGAAAATAAGATTTTACCCTGTTGGAGAGGTTTTTAGCTTTACCAATGTAGATTATAGTGTCTGATGCATCACGCATGATGTAAACACCAGGTTTTTTCGGTAAATTATCAGGAGATTTAAGTTTATTTGACATTAAAACCACTAGTTAAGTTCAACAATATCATTTTGGATTTTAACTCTATTGTTTGCAATCATTAAATCTAAAACACCATTAATTCTTGTTGCAGTCTTTTTAGAAGTTGAGCGGAACCCGAAGTTACGTGAGGTAAGCTTTGCAATCTGATTTGTTGAAATATTTGAATTGTGCAGTAAAACCAGTTCAATGCTTTTTGCAATTTCCTCATCAGAAATAAGTTCAATGTTTGGCTTATTCCTTTTTCTGATTACGACTTCATTATTGGATGCATCATATAAGAAGTCTCCGATTCTGATTATGCTTCCTGAATTTTCCGCACTGTCAATAGCTGATTGGACAGTCTTTTTCAAATTGGAACCTGCTCTTTTGATATTGCAGCTGTCCTTAACTCTTTTTGTCACTTCACTAACATGAATTGGACCTTCAACAGCAACAATCTCATCAATTGACCTGGCTACCTTATCAATAGGCTGTTTGTATAAATCATCTGATGAATCAAGACCGAAGTTTTCTGCTTGAACATAATCAAAAATGTCATCTTCAAGTCTCTTTTTACCTGGAAGTTTTTGATCATCAAAGGCTTTAAGCTGATTGTCCTTTCTATGTCTTTCCTTTTCAATTTCCTTGTAATCCTCATCAGCAGATAAGATGATATCTTCAAGAGCCTGATCTTTTAGGTCTTGTCTTCTTTCATGTTCATGAACAGGAACAATAACATTTTCATCACTTGATATTTCCTTTTGAAGAGCTTCAATTCTCAATTCTTTTTCAATCCTTTCCTCTTCAGCTTCAGCGAAAGTCTTTTCCTCTTCCCTTTGAATTATCTTATCAGAATCATCATCACTAGGTCTTGAAAGATACTCGTTAATGTCAAATTCTTCAGTTCTGTCAACAACAGAAACATAATCAATTTCAGTTGGATTTTGAATTTCATTTAATGACTTGTTGATGTACTGCATGTCCTTTTTAATTCCTTTAAGGGAACCTTTCAAAGTTTTGTTTTTATATTCATCATTGCTGTAGTAAACATTGTTCTTTCTTAAAGGATTATTTACATCAGTTGCACCTTTATAGTAAATGTCCTCATCAACATCCTCTTCTTGAGGGATTTCTTCTTGGACAGACTCATTGTTAACTGCTTCTTTTTGAGGTGGAACTTCTTTTTTATCATCCTCTTCTTCATTGTCAAATACTTCATCAATGAATTCTCTCATTGCATTGTTTACAACATTCATTGCTTCATCATGAATTTCATCATCTGAAAAGTCATCATTCAATGCATTTAACTCATCATCCTGGAAAATGCCTTTTGGAGTTGGTCTTTTAAGATGAATATCCTCATCTCCCCAATCAGGCAGATTATCATTTAATGCATTCAATTCCTCATCACCATTGACAATTTCTGCCTCTACAACATAGTCATCTTTAGGAGCAGGTTTATGAAGTGGAGTATCATCTTCAGGAATTATTTCACCACGAAGGGTTTCAACTTCCCTTGGCTCAAGTTGGGACTCTCCTGTCATCATATCTGAAATGAAAGATTTGACATGCTGACCTCTTCTTGATTTTACATGAGGTTTTTTGTCTATTTCACCAACGGTTTCCTCTTCTTTTAAAGGTTCATCATTGGAATGGTCAACATAAATATAATCATCATCACTACCCAAATCCACCTTTTCATCATCCAACTGCTCTTTAAGCTCATCATCAGTGCCTTCATCTACCGGCTCATCACTGGAGTGGTCAACATAGATATAATCATCATCACTACCCAAATCAACTTTCTCTTCATCTATTGGTTTTTCTTCAGGCTCCTCAACAACATTTACCTGTTCTTTTTTAACTTTAAAGTCCACTT
>CAZOYH010000080.1:0-7718 GCA_964583995.1 uncultured Methanobrevibacter sp. | reverse complement strand
ATTTCACTTGCAAGCTTTTTGAACAAAATGTATGAGGATGTAAATTAAAATGGGTTTATTTGATAGATTTAAAAGTAATGAGAAAAAAGAAAAGAAAATTGAAATTCCTGATGAAACAGAAATTGATGAGGAACAGTTACTTTTAAAAAAAATAGCTACAACAGATAAGGACAGATATAGAAGAGCTGAAGCCGCAGATAAAATCACAAACCAATTTGTAGCACTAGATTTGTCAAAAACTGTAAAGGACAGGGCTATTAGACTGATTGCAATCAACAAGGTAAAGGATGAAAACCTGCTTTTGGATGCTGCTGAAAACTCACAATTTTTTGATGTTAGAAGCTTTGCATGGGAAAGATTAGGCGAGAATAATAAATCCATTGCCGAAATTGTAATAAATACAAAAAAGAATCCTAATGTGGATGAGATTTACAATAAAATTGTTGATGAAGAAACCCTAAAATGGATTGCAATTGAAGCTGATGACAAAAGATACAGAAATGAATCAGCAGAAAAAATCAGCTCCGAAGAGGTACTGACTGATTTGGTCTTTAAATCAAAGGATAAGACAATCAGAAAAAATGTCGTTTTAAAAGATTCATTTACAAATGAGGATACTCTTAAAAAAGTAGCTATTGAAGACAAGGATGAGGAAGTCAAAAGAGCTGCAATCGGTAAAATATCTAATGAAGATTATCTGGCTGAAATCGCAAAGATTGAAGACAATGCAAAGGTCAGGTCATTAATTTTTGATAAGATTCAAAACCCTGAAATCCTAGAAAACATTGTTTTAAATTCAGACAAATCAGATGTCCGTCTTGATTTGGTAAACAAGATTGAAGATGAACAGCTGCTTTCAAAAATTGCTTTAAACGATGATGATAAAATAGTTAGAAGCGAAGCAGTCAAAAAGATTGATGATGAAAATGTACTGATTGAGGTTTTATCAACAGAAAAAGACAGATTTGTTCGCCAGATTGCTGTAAAGAACTTGACTAATTCTCAGGAATTAATCAAAATAGCATTAAACGACGATGATCAATTTGTAAGAAACCATGCAATATCTAACCCGGCTATTGAGGATGAAAATGATTTTACATATGTTGCAATTAATTCCACTCATGAAGATATAGCAAATGAAGCTTTAAATCACATTACAGAAGAAAAGAATTATATTGAAATACTGAAAAACGCTAAACTTTCACAAATCAGTAAGGCCACTTTAGACAACATCAATGATTTGGAGACACTGATTAGAATTGTTCTTGCAAATGAGGATGAAGAATTTTCCCTTAAAGCATTAAATAAGATTAAAGTTGAAAAATGCTTGATGAAAATATATGAGCAGGGAATTTCTGAAAAAATATCTGTAAGGGCGGTTTCTTTAATAAGAGATCAGCAGTACTTGGTTAATGTTGCTAAAAATGAGCCTCAATGGAGAGTTCGTGAGGCTGCAGTCAAAAAAATTGTAAGTAAAAAAGTTCTAAAAGAGATTTCACTTAATGATGAAAACGAATATGTAAGAAGTGTCGCCAAAAAGAGAATGAGGTTATAGGTAAAACTCAGGCTCTTTTCTTTGGCTATTTGCACTTTCAAAGTCTACTTTTTTAGCTTCAAATGCATCTCCAGTAAACATACGCGCATCTTCAGGGCAAATGCTGATACATGCAGTGCATCTTGAACATATGTCAAGGTCTGTGTCTATAGGATCATCATCTGGAATTGCCTTTTCAGGACAAATGGAAACACAGTCATAACAGAATGCGCAGAGTGTTTCATCGCATGTGATTTCAAATGGTAGCTGTTTGTAGTCAACATATGGTCTGTTTCCGGGAATTTCTGATTTTAAACTTTCATTTGATTTGATTTTTGAAATGGTTTTTTCGGCAAATTCATTGATTTTTTCAAGGTCGTTACTGTCGGGCCTTCCAACTGCAACACCGTTAAATATTGAATGATGACTTACTGTTGAAGCAGCAGCAATTACGTTGAAGTTGTTTTCACCAAGCAAATCCACTAATTCAAGCAGGGCATCGGTTATATGTGCATTTCCATAGTTTACAACAGCTATTGCTGGTGTGTTATCTCCTTTTAGTTTTACCAATCTGTCTCTTGCGCTTTTTGGAAGTCTTCCTGCAAAAATTGGCATTCCTACAATGACAACGTCATCTGCTGTAAATTCTTTTTGGGAGTTAAAATTCAGTAGGTCATAAGTTTCTTTGGTGTCATCAAAATTACCTGCAATTTCATCAACAACTTTTTTTGTTGTTCCTGATGGACTGAAATATATTTTTGTTATATTTAACATACTTTCACCTGTTTTAATGTTATATTTACAATGACTTAAAATTTTCGAATAATTATTTTCAATTTTTAATGGGATTATCATATTATTGTTTAATTTTTATTGGGATAATTTTTCAAATTTTAAACTATTCGATTAAATTAAACCTGTTTTGGATTTTTTGTTCAGTCTGTTGGAAACATTTATATATGTATATATTCAAAATAATTAGTGTAGGAAGGTATCTTCCGGTCTATAAGAAGAGGTGTAAAAAGTGAGTAATAAGAAAACTGCAATGGTAGGAACACCATGTCAGATATTGGCGGCTACAAAAATCAATAGGTATGAAGAGCAAACTGGCGGATCACCTATTGATGTTAAAATAGGACTATTTTGTATGGAAAACTTTTCATATTCATACCTTCAAAGATACTTGAAAGAGCAGGGTATAGAATTGTATGAAGTAAAGGAATTCAGAATAGAAAAAGGCAAATTCATCGCCTATCTCATTGACGGTAACATATTCTCAATTCCAATTGCAGAAACAGAACCGTTTACCCGTAAAAATTGCCATATCTGTACAGATTATACATCAGACGTATCCGATATTTCAGTAGGTTCAGTAGGTTCACCTAAAGGATACTCCACTGTTATTGTAAGGTCTAGAAAAGGCCAGCAAATAATTGAAGATGCAATAAAAAAAGGATATATCTCAACAGAAAACATGTCTTCAAAAGGTCTCAGTTTACTTGAAAAAATCGCAAACCAGAAAATTTCAAGAAACACCAAAAGATACAAAAAAAGAGATGCAGTTGCAAGACCGGTACTGTCAAAAAGGTCAGTTACAGAAGAGGAATTCATCAAAGAATCCAGCCTTTGTCAGTTTGAAAACCTTCAAAATGATGTAATCAGTGTGGGATCATGCGTATTATGCGGGGCATGTGAATATGTATGTCCTAAAGATATCATTCATATAAATCACAGAAAACCTGTAATTAAAGGTGAATGTGATGAGGATTGCCATGCATGTTACTTTGCATGTCCTAGAACATTCATCAGCGATAAAATCTATCCGTCAGATATTGATGAAAAACCATTAGGTAACTATCTTGAAATATATTCCGTAAAAGCAGACTCAATCATCGGTCAGGATGGTGGTGTAGTTTCAGCTATTTTAGTATACTTACTTGAAAATGATATTGTTGATGAAGTATCTATTGTTGGTCAGGACAAAGATGCACCTTGGAGGCCGGAATCAAAACTCACTTCTTCCGTTCAGGACGTTATTATGGCTGCCGGAACAAAATACAGTACCACACCAATCGGTTTTAAAGCATTAAACAAATAGGAGTATTTCACTCCTTTAACTATTTTTTTCAAAAATATTTAATATAATAAATCACTAAAAATTAATTGGTGATACGATGGAATTAATGAGAGAGCTATCTTTAGCACCAGGTGTATCTGGCTCTGAAGAGGAAATAGCTAAAATTATTACACGTGAATTAGAAAATGTTGCTGACAAAATAGAAAAAGACAGTATGGGAAACTTAATTGCAACCAAAAAAGGTGAAAAGAAAGCTCCTACTGTAATGCTTGCAGCACACATGGATGAAATTGGTTTAATGGTAAGATACATTGACGATAACGGTTTTATAAAATTCTCAAACATAGGTGGAATTAATGACCAAATGTTAATGAACCAGACTGTTACTGTCCACTCATCAGTAGGTGAACCTGTTGTTGGAGTAATCGGTTCAAAACCTCCACACGTTACAAAAGCAGAAGAAAAAAACAAAGTCGTTAAAGCAGAAGACATGTTTATTGACATCGGTGCAAAAGACAAGGAAGATGCAGAAAAAATGGTCAGAATTGGAGACAAAATGACCTTCAATGCACTCTTTGTGGAATATCCAAACAATTTAATCATGGGTAAAGCTTTAGACAACCGTGTAGGATGCTATGTAATGATGGAAGTTCTAAAAAGAGTAAACACAAGGGCTACCGTTTATGGAGTAGGTACAGTCCAGGAAGAAGTGGGTCTTAAAGGAGCTAAAACTTCTGCATTCAAATTAAACCCTGATTTAGCTATTGCTCTTGATGTAACATTATCCGGTGACCATCCGGGAATCAAACCTGAAGAGGCACCTGTGGTGATGGGTAAAGGTCCAGCTATTATTTTGGCAGATGCAAGTGGAAGAGGTATCTTAACTCAGCAATCCGTAAAAGACTTACTTATTAAGGCTGGAGATGAAAATGGAATTCCATATCAGTTAGAAGTAAGTGACGGCGGAACAACTGACGGAACAGCAATTCATCTAACCCGTGAAGGAATTCCGACAGGAGTATTGTCAGTTCCAACCCGTTATATACACACTCCTGTAAGTGTATGCAGTATGGATGATATAGAATCAACCATTCAACTCATTACAGAAGCTATAAATAACTTATAGCTTTCAATTTTCTTTTTTTAGATTTTTTAATATCTTTTAATAGTAATCAAGCTTTTGGCATGGATTTGGTAGTTTGAATCTCCAGAAGAGATAATAACGGCATGGCTTCCAACTTTAAGCTTTTTAGTGTTTAATTTAGCAATTCCTTTGTAATTTGTTTTTAAATTATAAGTTTTGTATTTTTTACCTGTTTTGACTTTTACTTTAATTTTTACATTTTTCAATGGTTTTTTGTTGGCTTTGAGAGTAACTTTAAAGTATTTTGATTTTTTAACCTTGAAAGTGACCCTTGGAGCTTTAACACTTGCTTTTGCTTTTGAGATTTTTACAGTGGATGTTGTGTTATCTCCAAAATTATCAGTAATTGTTATTTTATAGGTTCCAATGGCAAGTTTTGATGCGTCGTAGTAGTCAATTCCTTTACCGTTGGTATAACCATAGTCTGTTATTGTCTTTTTGCCTTTAGTGATTTTTAAAGTAAATTCAATGAATTTTGCAGGGTTTTTACTTTCGCTGTATGTTAATTTGATTGTAATTTTTTTGCCGGATTTGTATGTGGTTTTCAAGGATTTTGTTGCAGTAATTTTGATGATGTTGAATTTTTTTAAGTCATTGTTAAAGACTGCAAGTCCAGTATAGTTAAATCCATCTATTGAAGCCTTATTTTCACTTAAAACAGCGCATTCTCTGTTTTCTTCAAAACTGCAGTTTGTCATAACTAAATTTTTTTGGACATTGATTGCACCTGTTGGTGAATAGTTCTTGATGAATTTTGAGTTTTCACAGACTAAGTTATATGCATAAATTGCAATGTATTTTTGGCTTTGGAAAGTTGTGTTTTCAACATAAACTGAGGATTCCATAGAATTGATTCCAAAACCGGCATTATTGATGAATTGTGAATTGTAAACATACACGTCACTGTAATATGATGAAATTATATTTTCATCATCGTAAACTTCTGAACCATAATCTTTAGGGGAATTGTTAATGAATTTTGTGTTATTTATAATGATTTTAAAGCCTTCATACCAACAATCAATAATAATTCCGGCATTTTTTGTAAATATACAATTGTTAATATTCAAATCACCGTTTGAATAAAATAGATTAAGACATTTGGTGAAATTTGAATTTTCCACATGTGTTGTGTTTTTTGTAATAATGCGAGAATTGGTAAAAGTGGAATCGTTAATCAAGAGTACTCCGAAACATTCAATCTGATTTTCAATATAAGAATTTCTAATTGTTGCGTTTCTGTTTGCCTTAATGGATCCTCCCCAATTTATAGTATAATAGTAAAATAGTTCATATTCATAAGCAACTCTTGTCACATAATTATTTATAAATGATGAATTTGAAATTTCCAAGTTTCCATTTGCAATAACTGCTCCTGCTGAGTATGGTTTATTGTCAAATTCTTCTGGAGTGGATTTGTCCCATGGAAGATTAACAGTATTGTTTTTGAATGTGGTGTTGATGATTTTTAAATCTCCAGTTGTAAAGATTGCAGGTGCAGACTTACTTTTTGAGTTAATTAAATTCAGATTTTCAATAGTTACATCAGCATTTGTAATGTTGAATATGCTGGATTGGGCATTGGCATTAAGGGTTGCTCCATCTTTTGAAGTTATTGTAATTGATTTGTTGATTTTAATTGCACTTCCCTGACTAATATAGTTTCCCTCAAGAGTAATTGTGGCATTTTCAGATGCTTCGTCAATTTGAATTTGTATATCTGTAAAGTTTTTATCCTGCAAAGTATTTTCAGCCGAAACAGCTGAAACTGTAATGATTAATGCAAATATAATCAAAATCAGACAAATGGATTTTTTAAAAAATACTTTTTGCATATAAACACCTTTTAAAAAGAAAAGGGGGAGGTTGTTTATTTAAATCTGTCATCAGACTTTTGTGATTTTGCTTTTTGATGTTTGGTTGCAAACCAGCCGATTTTTAGCTCATCGATTGTGTCTTCGTATAATTGTGGTACATATGGCTTGATGTCTAAAAGAGGAGTTTCATCTAAAACATCGATGTTTTCAACATAAACGGTATTTCCTTCGACTTTATTTACTTTAACGACACTCATCCCGATACGGTTTGGTCTTTTAGGAGATCTTGTTGCAAATACTCCATGTGTGTTGTTGTCCATGAAAGGTTTGACTTCAAGCATGTAACCTTCTACTTTGTGAAGTAAATATAATATATGAATATGTGAAAATCCGTCAAGGTCTTTTAGACCGTCAGCATATTTGTCTTTAATTTCAAGGGTTCCATAATTATTGTTTTGAATTATTTTTTTAATATAATTTACTGGATTTTTTAAAATTCGCATCGATAGTAGTTTTTGAATTTCGATAGAATTTAATATAAAACTTTATTTATATTTTAATTTTATTTATTTTAATTTTAAATTTATATTTTTATTTTTTTATAATTTTTAATAATAATTTTAATTAAATAACTGTTTAAATTTATTTTTTAATAAATTTAATTTTTAAAATTATATCGATATGAAGCAAAAAAAGTAATCGATTTCAAAATTCTTTATTTGCAAAAAACCGAAACCTTTATATACAATTCGATACAACAGTATATTGTGAAAACACAAAGGTGATTAAAAATGAAACTTAGTGCAAGAAATCAATTAAATGGTAAAATTACTGGTGTTGAATTAGGTGCTGTAATGGCTAACATTAAAATCGAAGTAAGCGAACCTAACACTATTACTGCTGTTATCACTAAAGAGTCAGCTGAAAAATTAGGTTTAGCTGAAGGTGACGATGTATGTGCAATCATCAAATCAACCGAAGTTATTATAAGTAAATAAAATCATAATATTTTTAAGGAGGATTCCGATATGAAACTTAGTGCAAGAAATCAATTAAAAGGTAAAGTAACTGGTGTTGAACTTGGTGCTGTAATGGCTAATATTAAAATTGAAGTAACAGAACCTAATACTATTACTGCTGTTATTA
>CAZOYH010000079.1:0-7789 GCA_964583995.1 uncultured Methanobrevibacter sp. | reverse complement strand
GTGCTGAAACCATGATTTCACCTGAAGTCTTAAAAGCTTCATTTTCAGAAGCCTTACAAGCCATTGAGGATGTAAGCACATACAAACAGCAAGCTCTTCCTAAAATGAAAGAGACAATTCAAATGTTTTCCGATATGGCTGAAGACGGACAAAAAGTTGTTGAAAAAATTGAAACTGGAAATAATAATTTACTTGAGTAAAAATGAACACTATAGAAAAAATTAAAAAGTCATGGTGGGTAATCTTTTCAATCATCATGTTTTTAAACGGTTTTGGATTCATATATATTGGATTTAAACACAACAATAAAAACTGGATTCTTGAAGGGCTTACCTATGAATTTCCATGGTTTTTCTACTTTATAGTATATGCAATATATGGTATGAGTACACCAGCAACATTAATGATAGCTTTAGCTATGATTTTGCTTTTGATTGGTATCATCAGATCCATCTGGGTTGCCGTTAAACTTGCAGACGTATATGACAACAATGAGAAATATACGATTAAACAAACTGTAATGGCCACTCCCGTAAATAATTCTGAAAATAACAATAATTCATCAACAACTGCAACATGCTGTTTTTGTATTGTAGTAATTTTCATTATTTTTGCAATTATTGCAATACTCTAACTTTTTTATATTTTTAAATATATATTTTTAATTATGGGATTATTTGACAAAAAAAGCGAACGCAAAGTTGGTTCTAATTTTGACAAAAGCGATGCAGACAAAATATTTGATGCATTAGACAAACATGCCTTTGATGAGCCTAAAAAGGTCAACAAAAATCTTAAAAAGGAGATGGATTTAACCAAAGAAGTTTCTGATTTGTTGAAACTTACAGAAAACTGCGGTGACAATGAGGCAATTGATTTGTTTAAAAAGGTCTTGGCTATTGATCCAGCCAACGCACAGGCTTATGAAGGTCTTTCTCAAATCTATCAAAAGAAAGGCGATACGGATAGTGAAATAGCTATTTTAAAGTCTGCAGTTAAAAACCTTCAAACCAGCAAAGTTAAAAGCACCTTAATAGCAAGACTTAAAGAAATTAACAGATGATTTTTTTTAACTAACAATCGTTAGTTTTATTAACTATTTTTTTCATATATTAAACTAACAAGTGTTAGTATGATTAATAATAAAGACAAAATTTTTGAAATTTCAATAGAATTGTTCTCAAAACATGGTTATGATGGTGTTTCTATTCGCCAGATTGCCCGTGAAGTTGGAATAAAGGAAAGCTCCATATATAATCACTACAAAAGCAAAGAAGCAATAATGGATGCAATTCTTGATTATTACATATATGAGATGACAAAAGAAGAGATTCCCGTAGCGCAGGCAGATAAAAACATGGATGTTGGCTTTGATTATTTCTACAGAACCGGTTTGGATTTATATATCTCCAAACTCGGCGAAGACAAAATGATGAAGATAACAAGGATAATGCTGATTGAATCATATCACAATGAAAAGATAAGAAATTTTGTAAAAACCGCAATTGTAGAGTATGCAATTAATGGTTGGATAGAACTTTTTGATTTGATGAAAGAAAAAGGATTAATCAAAAAGGATTCAGATTCAAAACAGCTTGCAGAATCATTCTATTATTACGGTTTGTTTTTACTGATACAGCACTTCATCATTAATTATCCTGAAGATGATGATGAATTCTTAAGAAATTTAGGTCCTAGAAGTGAAAAGCATATGAATTTAATATTTAATTCGGTTAAATTAAGTGAATAGTATGATTATCAGATTAGAAAAAGAAAAAGACTATTTGAAAGTTGAAAATATGGTTAGAAATTCATTCTGGAATATATATCGGCCTGGTGCATATGAGCATTATATTGTACATAATTTAAGAAATGATGAAAGTTTCATCAATAATTTGGCTTATGTAATTGAAAAAGATGATAAGATAATAGCACACATCAATTATTCCAATGGAAAAATAATTTCTAATGTTGCTCAAATGGATGCTGTAGTTTTAGGTCCGATTTCAGTTGACCGTGATTATCAAAATCAGGGATACGGATCAAAACTCATTGAATACACTTTAAAATTAATAGATGAAAATGATATTCCATTTGTATTTGTAATTGGGGATGAAAATTACTATAAGAGATTCGGATTTGAATCAGCATCAAAATATAATATATTTTTAGATGGAACAGATAGAAATGAGGAATGTCCATTTTTCATGATAAAAGTATTTGACAAGGATATTTTACTTGAAGGAACATTTTACAATCCTGATGTTTTCAATGTCGATGAAAATGATGTTGATGAATTTGACAGGCAATTTGAATTTAAGGAAAAATTAATTTTAGAAGGTCAATTAGGAGTTTAAACATGAAGTATTTAGTTATTAATGGTTCACCAAGAGAGAAAAATACTTGGAAATTGGTAAAACAGGCAGAGAAAAACATTGAAGGTGATTTCGAAGAGATTCATTTAATCTCTAAAAACATTCCAATGTGTACTGGGTGTATGAATTGTATAATGGATGGTGAAGAGAACTGCCCTCATTTTGATAAGGTTAATCCGATTGTTGAGAAAATAAAGGATTGTGATGGGCTTATAATGACTTCTCCTGTTTATGCCATGAATGTTAGTGCTCTTTTAAAGAATTTCATTGACCATACTGCTTATATTTACCACAGACCGGAATATTTCACAAAAAAGGCACTGGTTGTTGTTTCAACAGCAGGTGCTGGTCAAAAAAAGGTAGCTAATTATATGGATGAGACATTAAGGCACTGGGGATTCAATAAGGTATATAAGGTAACCTATGCCTGCGGTGGAAAGGAAACACTTGAGACAAAAGATATTGATAAGACAGCTCAGAAATTCTCTGATGATGTCAAATCTGGAAAATTGCATTCACCTAAATTTGGTGATGTATTGTTTTTTAATGTTTGGAAGGCAATGGCTATAACAAAAAATCCAATACCTGCAGACAAGAAGTTCTGGTTGGATACTGAATTAATAGATTATGATTTCGGCAAAGAAGTAAAATTAAATCCAGTAAAAAAAGTGTTTTCAAAATTAATGTTTTTTATCTTAAAAAATGTTATAAAATAGGAGGTTAAATCCTCTTATTTTTTAAATGGGTTGATTTTATCAACAACATTATCTTTTAGGATTTCCATTGATGCGTTGTATATCTCATCTGCCTGCTGTTCGCTTACGCCTAATTTTTCAACAGTCATGGATATTATCTTTTCCTTGTTGGATTGTCCTAAAAGAGATGTGCTTTCTAAAATATCATTGATTTGTCCGGCCTGATTAATATCAAGGCCAGTTTTAGCGCTTAAATCATTAATAAATTGTTCTTTTGTCATTCAATCACCTGCCAATTTTTTCAACTCATCGCCAGTCAGGTGGAAAACGTTCCAGTCCATCTGCTTTGCACCTAAAGAAAGGTAAAAGTCAATACTAGGCTGGTTCCATGAAAGGCAAGTCCATTCAAATCTACCGTAACCTCTATCGACCACTATCTTTGCAAGTTTTTTAAGCAGTGCCTTACCGTATCCTTTTCCACGATATTGCGGGTCTACAAATAAGTCTTCCAAGTGAAGATTAACATTGGATATGTATGTTGAAAAGCTTAAGAAAAACAGTGCAAAACCAACTTCTTTGCCGTCTTCAAGGGCAAAAATCACTTCAGCCTGGTGTTTGTCAAAAATCCATTTTTCAAGTTCCGCTTCAGTTGCAATAACTTCATCAAGTCTTTTTTCATAATCTGCAAGTTTTCTTATAAATTCCAAAATCAAACTTACATCTTCTCTTGTTGCATCTCTAAATGTCAATTCACTCATGGTATCAACTTATTCTTTTGATATATATATTTATCTTATCATAAACATAATAATCTTATGGAAACATCTAAAAGAATATTTTACTTCGATGAACTGAGGGCATTGGCTATAATTGGAATTGTTTTCTGCCATGCATCAGTTGCATTTGTTCTTTCAGGTGTTAATAAAAGTGACTTTTACATATCTGCTTTTTTTGACTGTTTTAGAGACTTTTCAATACCAATATTTGTAATGTTAAGCGGTGCACTTTTAATTGGTAAAAAGGATTCGTTTAAGGATTTCTTTAAAAAGCGATTATCTAGAATATTCGTTCCATTTATTTTTTGGGTTGTAATATATGTTATTTATTCTTCTGTTTACATCACACATGGCTTTAGCCTAAGTAGTGCAATTGACATATTCTTTGGAACATCTTCAACACTTGGTGTTGCCTTCTGGTTTATTTGGATGATAATCATAGCTTATTTTGGAATATTCATAATCAATAAACTAATGAATTATAATGCCCAAATTATTAATATTCTGACTGCATTTTCATTTGTTTACATTTTGATTTGTCAGTTTTCTTTGTTTAACCCATATTCATCTAAAATAGTATATTTTGTTTCATTTATTTCTTATGTTGTAATTGGACATTTCATCGCATCAAATGACTATCTTGAAAGAAAAATAAACATTAATTGGTTAGTATTTCTAACATTAATATTATCAATCGTATCTTATTTGGCTTACATATTCTACTTTGTCGTGCCAATGTCAGTTTCCCATGGCCAGTTTATTACATTAAGTTATTTTAACATCCCAATATTATTTGTTTCAGTTAATATATTCCTGTTTTTCAAATTCTTGTCAAAAAGTGAATTTTCACTTAAAAACGATAAAATCAAAAATTTTATCACAACAGTCAGTACATATAGCTTTGGAATATATCTTTCTCATTATGTGATTTTACATTCTCTGCGAATGAATATTGCAAGAATAATTGATTTTACCTCTCAAAGTCCTTTGATTTGGATTCCTCTATTTGTATTTTTAACAACTGTAATCTCATTAATTATTTTAAATATTTTAGATAGAATTCCATTTTTAAACAAATTCACAGGAAATAATTAAATATTTCTTAATTTAAAATGTATTATTATGTTTAGAGATATGAGGCTTAAAAACAAGCAGCTTTCACGTGAGGAATGTATTGAAATATTGAAAAAGGAACCTCGAGGAGTTTTAGCTTTATTGGGTGATTATGACTATCCCTACACTGTTCCTATGAGTCATGTTTTCGTTGACGGCAAAATTTACTTTCACGGTGCAAAGACAGGCCACAAAAACGATGCAATCAAAAAGCATGATAAAGTCTCTTATTGTGTTGTGGACAGTGGTGTTAAGGCACCTGATTCATGGTGGTACACATTTAAAAGTGTTGTTGTCTTTGGTAGGATTAGAACATTAACTGATGATGATGAAAAAATTGAAAAATTAACCTATTTGGGAGATAAGTTCTTCCCAACTCATGAGGAGACAGTCAGTGAAATTGACAGGCTTTTAAGCAGAACTGAAGTCTTTGAAATTACAATTGATCATATTTCTGGTAAAATAGTTGAAGAAAAGTAGGTGTTAAAGTGACATATGTTAGTGAAGCGGTCGAGTTATTCAATGGAAAATATGTATGTTCTCAGGCAGTATTTGCAGCCTTTGCAGAGGAGTTAGGTCTTGAAAAAGAGCAGGCTTTAAAAATCGGGGCATGTTTTGGAAGTGGAATGCGTAAAGGTGAAGTCTGTGGAGCCTGCAGTGGAGCACTGATGGCTTTGGGATTGAAGTTTGGAGACCATAAGCCAAAGGCCAATGAAGTATGTGAGAGATTTTTGGATGAATTTAAAGCAGAAAATGGCTCCTATATCTGCAATGATTTACTTGGATGTGACATTTCAACACAGGATGGAATTGCACATGCAGTTGAAAATAATCTGTTTAATGAATTCTGCCCTAAAATGGTTGAATCAGCTGCAAAAATCACCGAAAAAATAATTTTTGAATAGATACTATGATTGGAAATAACTGGGATAAAGCCCTTAATGATGAGTTTGAAAAACAATATTTCAAAGAGATTAAGGATTTTGTTGATGATGAATACTTAAAAAAGACAATATATCCAGCATATAATGATATTTTCAATGCCTTTAAATTTACAGACATTGATGATGTAAAGGTGGTTATTTTAGGACAAGACCCCTATCATGAAGAGGGTCAAGCCCATGGTCTTGCCTTTTCAACACCTGAAGGAAGACCAATACCAAGGTCTTTAAAGAATATCTTTAAGGAGATTAATGCTGAATATGACTATCCAATTCCAAAGTCAGGGTGTCTTGAAAAGTGGGCAAAACAGGGAGTGTTTCTGTTAAATACTGTCTTAACTGTTGAAGCGGGAAATGCCAATTCACACAGCAAATGCGGATGGCAGACTTTTACAGACAATGTCATTAAGATATTGAATAACCTAGAACAGCCTATTGTATTTCTTCTTTGGGGAAAGCAGGCTGAAAAGAAAAAAGAGTTTTTAGACAATCCAAATCATCTGGTTTTGGTTACATCTCATCCTTCTCCTTTTTCTGCAAGGCGAGGATTTTTAGGTTCAAATCACTTTAAACTGGCAAATGAATTTTTAAGGCAAAATAATAAAAAAGAGATAGACTGGAGATTGGATTAGCTGATTATTCCAAAACCAATGCCGTTGGTTCCAACTGATACGAAAGAGCGATAGTCGTCATCACTGGTTGGATAGTCATATCTTTGAGATTCTATTGCATCAACAATCTTGTAGTTTTGATATTCATCATTTAGTATTGAATAGAACTCTTCATGAGAATATTTTGATTTTGAACAGCTTTTAACAACTGCTTTAATTGTTGGGGTTATGTTATGGCCAATCCAGTTGATATAGTAGAATTCCTCACCTGATGAAAACCACAATATTGAGTTGTTGGTCTCATCGTGTCTGTCATAATATGAAAAGTGAACTGCATCATGGCCTGCAACCTTTACCTTTTTTTCAGGATATTTTTCAATGAAATAACCATATAAGCTCATCAAATTTGGATTAACATATCTGATGGTAAATACATCAATGTCTTCATCAAATTCATACATGTCAAAGTCGCTGCTGTATGGGTTTTCATATTGCGGCGGAATAACAAATTCCTCATAGCCCACTGTTGCCTTTGACCAGTTAGATGAATCCATTGCACTAACGCAATTCATTAAAATGAACAATGCAAAAATAAGGACTATTATCTTTTTAATCATGCATTCACCATCACTTTACAATTTCATAATGTGTTTTTCTGTTGTCTCTCATTCTTGAATCCATATCAACCAGGTCATATACTAGAGGATTTCTAATAAGCATTGCCCATATTTCATATGTCACTTTGACGAATTCATCATTCAGCTTAATGTGATCATGGACAATAGGACATTTGTATGGAAATTCACTTTCATCAAATATCAGATGAAATTCACCGTTTTTATCAAGGTGGGGTATCAATGGAAATGTCCTGCACTGAATCGGCCTGATTGACCTGTCACATTTTGGTGGATTTATGCATTTTACTAAATAAATCTGGCCTTTCCAGGAATGGGGATATTTGATTTCAGATGAATCCATATAATACAGTTCGAATTCATCACTGTCCTCATACATCAGCTCTTCGCCCGGAAGTAAATACAGTGCCAGTTCCTCGTTTCGGTAGTCTTCAGCATCATATACGCAGCACACTTCACCGCAAAGCTTGCCGCAGTCAAAGTCAACCGGTGTGACCTTATCCAGGCGATTGTATATTTTTTCAATAGATTTTTTCATTTCATCAGCGGATATTTCCATAATTATAGTTTGATTTAAGACTATTAAACATTAATGTTAGGCAAAATCAGTGAAATTTTTCCTGCTAATCTACATTATTCAGTA
>CAZOYH010000078.1:0-7957 GCA_964583995.1 uncultured Methanobrevibacter sp. | reverse complement strand
TTTGTTTTTTAGACACAAAACTGCCGATTTTAAAAATTTAAATTCAAATTATCGGCAAAATCATTTCCAGTAACTGAATATTTTTTAGCTAAAAATATATCATTGAAAATCAAATAATAATGTATAATTCAACGAGAAGAAAATATGGACAAAACTAATCTAAAAGCCCCACAAGACTACAAAAGATTCAAAAAATTAGTCAAAGAAGCTGAAATCTATGATGCCCCCAAAACATTGACTGGTGAACTGAGACCCTATCAAAAAATAGGCTATTCATGGTTGGTTCAGAATATCAAATACAAATTTGGAAGCATATTGGCAGACGACATGGGTCTTGGAAAAACAATACAGGTTCTATCAGCAATTCTTTATTTTAAGGAGAAAAACCAATTTGACAACGAACCCACACTGATAATCGTTCCCCCAACTCTAATTTCAAATTGGGAAAATGAAATTAAAAAATTCACACCAGAATTAAGTTATTACATTTATCATGGATCAAACAGAACATTTCCCCTTGAAGATTATGACATATTTTTAACCTCTTACGGTGTTGTTCGCCTTGATTTGGATATGTTTACAGATAAAGATTGGTTATTATGCGTTATTGACGAAGCCCAAAATATCAAAAATCCAAATACCGAACAGACCAAAGCAATAAAAAGCGTTAAGGCAAAAACAAAAGTTGCCCTTACCGGAACTCCCATAGAAAACAGATTAATGGATTATTGGTCAATATTTGATTTTGTAAATAAAGGATATTTATCCACTAAAGATGATTTTAAACGAGATTATGTCATGCCCATTGAAAAACTGGAAGACAAACAAGTTTTAAATAATCTTAAAACAATAGCCAAACCATTTGTAATGAGACGCTTGAAAACTGATGAAGATATTAAAAAAGAATTGCCAGACAAATTGGTTAATGACATTTACTGCAGTTTAACTAAAAAGCAGATTAAGTTGTATACTGCTATTTTAGATGAGATATTCTTTGATATTGAAAATTCAAAGGGAATACAAAGAAAGGGAATAATCCTAAAAATATTGACTGCTCTAAAACAGACCTGCAACCACCCAGCCCAATTTTTAGACATTAAAAATCCAAAAATTTCAGAATCAGGCAAAATGGAGCTTTTAGTGAATATTTTAGAAAACATACTGGATATGAATGAAAAAGTAATAATTTTCACCCAATACGTTGAAATGGGCAAATTAATCCAGCAACTAATCTCTAAGAAGTTTAAAACTGATGTACTGTTCCTGCACGGTTCACAAACTCTTAAAGAGAAAACAGAAATCATAAATACTTTCCAAGAGAATCCCGATTACAAGATTTTTGTAGCTACCCTTAAAACTGGAGGAACCGGGTTGAATCTGACTGCTGCAAGTAATGTGATTCATTATGATTTATGGTGGAATCCTGCAGTTGAAAACCAGGCAACTGACCGTGTGCATCGTATCGGACAGGAAAAAGATGTTATGGTTTACAGGTTCATTACCAAAGGAACCCTTGAAGAGACCATTGATGCAATAAGTAAAAGAAAAGTGGATTTGGCCAAAAAGGCAATAAGTAATGATGAAACATTCTTAACTGAAATGAGCGATGAAGAGCTAAAAGAAGCTCTGGCTTTAAGATTATAATTTCAAACTAAAGTCCAGGCTTCTGGTTGCATGAGTTAGAGCACCAATTGAGAGTATATCCACACCCAAATCAGCATAATCCAAGATATTTTCTTCAGTAATTCCACCAGAAACTTCAATAAGTGAATTTTGACGAATATCCAATTTATTTAACTCATCGATTACTTCTTTAACCTCATCTGGAGACATATTGTCTAGCATTACAATGTCTGCACCATTTTGAACACATTCGATAGCGTCATTTAAATTTTCAACTTCTATTTCTATTTTTTTGGAAAAGCTTACATTAGCTTTTGCCTTTTTAAGAGCATCCAATGGGCTTTTGCATGTTGCAATATGATTGTCTTTAATTAGAACCATATCATCTAAACTAAAACGATGAGTATCGGCACCACCAACTTTAAGTGCATATTTATCAAATTTTCCAATTCCCGGTGAGGTTTTACGAGTTCCTGCAATACGAACATTAAAATCTTTAACTAATTCAACATATTTATTTGCAACGCTGGCCACTCCACTCATCCTCATTAGAAGGTTTAAAGCAGTTCTTTCAAGCAACAATATGGTTCTTGCATCCCCTTCAACTGACAGCAACAAGTCATCTTTTGATATATTACTTCCTTCTTTTAACCAAAATGTGACTTTAACACCATTATCTTCAAAAAGTTGGCGAATAACATTAATTCCTGCCAAAATACCTTCATCTTTTGAAACAATATATGCTTTTACGATTTTTCCCTCATCAACAACAGCTTCGGAGGTAACATCTCCAAAACCTTCATCTTCAGCCAGCATATATTCTATAATCCTATCCAAATTACCACCTAAAAAAATATTAATTATTGAATATATAGTAGTTTTATAAATTTAAATGTGATTAAATTATGGAACTAATATTTTTAGGAACTTCATCTGCAGTTCATTCAAAAGACAGAAACCATCCGTCAATTGCACTTAAAGCTTTTGGAGAGATAATGTTGTTTGATTGTGGTGAAGCAACCCAAAGACAATTGATTTATACAAATGTAAGTCCTATGAAAATATCTAAGATATTCATTAGTCATTTTCATGGCGACCATATTTTAGGCCTTCCAGGACTATTGCAGTCAATGAGTTTGCTTGGACGTGAAAACAAAATAACAATTTATGGGCCAAAAGGTTTAGGCATGCTTGAAAATGCTATTTATAGCTTGGGTTATTGTAAAATTGAATATCCTGTAGAATTTGTTGAAATAGATTCTGGAATTGTTGAAGAAACCGAAGAATATATTATTTCAGCACAGTTAGTTCATCACAATGTTCCAAATCTCGCTTATTCTATTGAAGAAAAGAAAAAACCTCGCTTTCTGCGTGAAAAAGCTATTGAACTTGGCGTTCCAGTAGGTCCTGATTTTGGACGTTTGCACAACGGGGAAGAAGTGGAAGTTGATGGCAGAATCATTAAACCTGAGCAGGTATTAGGAGAGCCTCGAAAAGGAATTAAAATTACTTATTCCGGAGACACAATACCCTGCGAAGATATGATAATGTTTGCAAAAGACAGCACTCTATTAATACATGAATCCACATTTACAAAAGAAGATTATTTAAACGCAGAAGAGCATTTCCACTCAACATCTGTTGATGCTGCACAAATTGCTAAAGACTCAAACAGCAAACAGTTAATTTTAACCCATATCAGCACAAGATATGGGGAAAATTATGCTAAAATAATGCTAAAAGAAGCCAAGGAAGTATTTGAAAATACTAAGTTAGCTTATGATTTAATGGAAGTCAAACTAAGGTGATACTTTGAATATTCCAACAATTGACGAACCTGCAATGATACTCATTTACATTTTAATTGTTATTGTCATTACCTCAATTATAACAAGATTAATTGCATTTTCAATGAATAGGATGAAACGTTTCAACAAGAACATGACTGTAGTTTACCTTATACGTGATTTAATAAACTACATCATATATTTCATCGCATTAATGACTATATTGCAATTTTTTGGCATTAATCTCGCAGGAACATTATTAAGTTTGGGTATTGTGGGTATTGCCGTGAGTTTTGCGGCAAAAGACATTATTTCAAATTTATTTTCCGGAATTGTCTTAATTCTTGGAAAAAGTATCAAAGTTGGAGATACAATTGAGGTGAATGGTGAGAAAGGATATGTTGAAAGGATATCTCTTAGATCAACTGTAGTTGTTGATGATTTGGGTGTGAAAAATCATGTGCCCAATTCAACATTGACAAATGACCATTATCTGCAATTCAAGCCTCCAGAAAAATACAGGGTCGATATTATTGTTGGATTGCCCCTAAATATTGATGTTGAGAAATTTAGAGACAACATTATTAAAAAAATCGTAGAATATGAAGACATTGCTGAAAATCCTCACCCTGAAGTTTTTTCAAAAGAAATTAAATTTGAAGAAAGTAGGCTAAAAGTATCCTTTTGGGTAAAAGATTTAAGTGACAAAGACAAATATAAATTAAAAATTAGTAATGAAATTAGAAAATGTATAATTAACATGGGGGAAAACAATGAGTAGTTCAATCCAAGACGAAATTTTAAAATTGAAAGATGAAAAAAATGCAATAATTCTTGCACACAACTACCAACCAAAAGAAGTTCAGGAAATTGCAGATTTTCTTGGAGATTCTTTAGAATTATGTATTAAAGCTTCTGAAATTGATGATAAAGATTTAGTCATATTCTGTGGCGTGGATTTTATGGCAGAAACTGCATATATCCTAAATCCAGATAAAAAAATAGTCATTCCAACTTTAGAGGCGGAATGTCCAATGGCACACATGCTACCTGAAGAAGAACTCTTAAAAGCCAAAGAAGAACATCCTGATGCCGGAGTGATTCTTTATGTTAACAGTATTGCTGAGGCAAAACAACACGCCGACACTTTATGTACTTCTGCAAATGCTGTAAAAGTTACAGAAAGTTTACCTCATGATAAAATATTATTTGGACCGGATAAAAACCTTGGAACCCACGTAGCTGAGAAAATAGATAAAGAAATCATCCATGTGCCAAAAGACGGTCACTGCTATGTGCACAGATTATTTGCTGTTGAAGATGTTGAACTTAAAAGAGAACAATATCCTAATGCAGAGATAATTTGTCATCCGGAATGTAAAATTGAAGTTCAAAAAGCTTGTGATGAAGTAATGTCCACTGGAGGAATGTTAAAACACATTGCATCAAGCGATAAGGAAGAGTTTGTTATCGGAACTGAAATTGACATGATTACAAGAATCAACTCAGAAGTTCCAGGCAAAAAATTATATCCCTTACTTGAAGGAGCAATTTGTGAAACAATGAAATTGCATACTCTTGAAAAAATTAGGGATGCTCTCATTAACGAAGCTCCTGAAGTTGTCCTGCCAAAAGAAGTTGCAGACAAATCCAGAAAAGCTGTTGAACACATGCTCAACGCATCCAAATAACCATACCATTTATTTTTTTTATTATTTAAACTGTTCTAAAAACTCTCTTACATCACCATCAATGATAGAATAATCCTCGACATCATCATGTCGTTTTTTTGATTCCAAAATTAAAATTTTTGAGTCTTTTATTAAATTTTTCAAAGGAAGAGTATCATAAACTGGAGAATAGTATAAATCATCAGCAGGTGTGACAATGAATGCTTTTGCTTTAATATTACCAAGTTTATCCTCAACATTATATTCCAATATTGCATCATTACGGAATTTAAAATCATAAATATCTATAAATAACCCTTCATCAACAAAATCATCCATTAAAACATCTATCTCATCATTAGACATTTTCTGAAAAATTCTTTTTGAAAAATAATTTGAATACAATACTTTGTTGATTGAAACCATTATCCTGGATAATGATTCACTATACATATCATTATAAAAATCATCACTGGATTCTATAATGCTGTCAAATCCTTTTGAAACAACGTATCTATAACCATTTGTTTTATAAGAACTGGTTGATACCATAATAAATTCCATTTCGTCCGGATATTCACATGCCCAAGTATAACATTCATATCCCCCCAGCCCTTGTCCAACGATGCCTAAAACATTATCCAGATTAAGTTTTTCTTTTAGAAACTGTCTTTTAAAATTTACCCTGTCTTTAATAGTATAACTTGGAAACCTGTGTTTTAAACCAGTTGTTGATGGAGAACATGAATCAGGAAATCCTAATGAAGTAATTGATATGTAAAAAAAGTCATTTTTATCCAATGCTCCGCCTTCTTTCATAAAATCATTGAAATTAGCGATTGATGAATAGTTACTGTTAAATCTATGACAATAAACGATTGCATTGCTAATCTTTCCATTTGCATCATATTTTGGAGTTCCAGTTAGAAAATATTCCACTTCAACATTTTCCAAAACCCTGCCGGATTCAAATTTGAATTCATCAAAAGTATATTTTCCATAACCTTCAAGGGATTCTTGTTCATAAATAATCATATCACTTCCAAATTCAACTACCTTTGAATAATTAATAATTAAACACTCCTATTTAAAATTAGCCATATATTCACCCATATCTTCCAAAAAACCAGACAGGAAAACAAGCATCTCTATCTCTTCACGGGCAATGAAGTCATCAAGTCTTATTTTAGCAACATCACTTGCAAAAGGATATAATTCATCATCAAAATACATTGTTAATATTAAAACATTATCATCAAAGGTCATTTCTTCATCCAAATTACTTTTAAGAAATTCCCTTTGGTCTGATGACAAATCAGTGACTGAATACTCAATGAAATTCTTATCGTTTTTAATACCATAATTTGAAATATCAACAATCATCAAATTCACCCACGAATACCTTTAATTCATCTGATATTGTTTCCAGTTCATTGAAACATAAATGTCCCAATTCTGAATCCATTATTATTAATTGAGAATCATCAATCATTTTTGACATAGGAATGGCATCAAGTTCTGGTGGGAAATGAGGATCCTGTTTGCATGCAATGATTAAAACTTTAGATTTGATTTTATCAAGATCTTTTTCTACATCAAAGTTCATGCATGATTCATTACAATATTTTAAATCATAAATGTCGATTTCTAATGTTTCATTTCCAAAGTTTTCAAATTCACTATCCAATTCCATATTAGACATTGCTCTTAAAGCTTCTTTTGAAAGACCAAAATTAAATTCTGCGAGATTTGCCAGCCTTAATGTCCTGATTAATGAATATGTAAGTTCTCCTTTATTATAGTCTGGATCGGAAGTAATTATTTCATCTACAAATCTTGAAAGTATATAGTCATGACCTGCAACCTTATAGCTGCTTACACCACATATTATGAAATCCTGGAAATTAGGATATTCAATAGCCTGTGTAAGACCAACAAAACCACCCATTGAATTTCCTATCAAACCCAAGATGTGTTCTAGACCAAATTTCTCTTTTAAGAATTGTTTTTGGAAATTAACTACATCTGCAATAGAATATTTTGGAAATTTGTTTTTAAGGTTAGTGGTTGATGGGGAGCATGAGCCCGGAGAACCTAATGCAGAAATGCAAATAAAAAAGTATTTGTTTTCATCAAATACATCATTTTTAGCGGTCAGAGGAAAAATTTTTTTTACAGATGAGAAATTTCCCAAAGAACCATGAGCATAAACGATTGCATTGCAAATCCTACCTTCTTCATCGCATTTTGGAGTTCCAAAAGTCATGTATTCAACTAGAGCATCTTTTATTACTTCACCATTTTGAAATTCAAATGAATTTAATATAAAATACTTTTTTTTACTTTCAAAATATTCTTCATCGCAGATTATAATTCCTCCATAAAGCTATGTTTAATTCTCTTAAAAACAAATTATTTAAATTAAACTAAACAATGTTAATGTGATGAAATATAAAATTTTAGAAAAACCTAGTTGCGAAGATGCATATGATTTAATTCAGGAAGCTTTACGTAAAAGAGCAACAATATTAATTTTTGCATGCTGTAAAGTTAACTATGAAGGAAGAGCTTTAAGTCAGCTTAACTGGGGAGAACGTATAATTATGATAAAACCCGATGGAGCATTCCTAATCCATCAAGAGAAAAAAGTTGAGCCTGTAAATTGGCAACCTCCAAAATCAAAAACAAGAAGTTACATCAGAGATGACACTCTATTTTTAGAAAGCCACAGAAGGACTCCTAAAGAATTACTTACAGTTGAAATCAAACATATCCAATTTATCAATTATGCTAATGTTGAAGACTTTGAAGAGCTTGAACAGGCAGGATATGAAAAAGATATGGGTGATATGATTATGGATAAACCACATATGATTG